>JAUNTM010000071.1 GCA_030538675.1 Capnocytophaga sp. | reverse complement strand
GCCAATAGCCAAATAGCCAATAGGACTAAGCCGACCACAAGGGTCAGTTCCCTATTTGGCTATTGGCTAATTCCTAACTCCTAAAAAACAACTTACCCCTAAAAAACAATGAACAAATACATCGACCATACCTTATTAAAAGCCACGGCAACGATTGCCGAAATAGAAACTTTATGCCAAGAAGCGGTAACGCACGATTTTTTTTCCGTTTGTGTGAATAGCAGCTACGTGCCGCTTGCTCATAAACTACTGAAAAACACCAATGTAAACGTGTGCAGCGTAGTCGGATTTCCACTCGGAGCGATGAGTATGCGTGCCAAAATATTTGAAACCGAACAAGCCCTCGCCGATGGAGCCAATGAGATTGATATGGTGCTGAATGTTGGTTTTCTTAAATCAGGAAAGACCCATGAAGTGCTGCAAGAAATATCATTTCTGAAAAAAGCCTGCGGTAAAAACGTACTGAAAGTTATCCTCGAGACCTGTTATTTGACAGATGACGAAAAACGCATCGCCTGCCAACTGTCCGTTGAAGCCGGAGCGGATTTTGTGAAAACATCTACCGGATTTGGTACGGGCGGAGCCACTATCGAAGATGTTCTACTGATGAAAGAAGCCGTGCAAGGACATGCCAAAATCAAGGCTTCGGGTGGCGTTCGTGATTATGCAACGGCAATTCGCTACATCGAAGCCGGGGTACAACGCATCGGAACTTCCAATGGAATTGCTATCGTAAGCGGTGGTGTAGGAGAGGGATATTGATTCTTTTAATTTGAAGATAATAAAAAGTAGTAAAACTTATGAAGCGGTTGGCTACCTGAAGTAGTTGCATATTTGTTCAAATTAAAAATTAGATACAAAAAAGCCTTAAAATAGTTACTATTTTAAGGCTGTATTTTTTAGTACTCGAGGCGGGACTTGAACCCGCACGGACATTGCTGCCCACTGGATTTTAAGTCCAGCGTGTCTACCGATTCCACCACTCGAGCTTACTATTTAAACCAGAGCGAAAAACGGGGCTCGAACCCGCGACCTCAACCTTGGCAAGGTTGCGCTCTACCAACTGAGCTATTTTCGCATTTTATAAATGAACTTCGCTAATCACATTTCCCGATTGCGAGTGCAAATATAAAACCTTTTTTTTAATCTGTGCAATTTTTTTGAAGAAAAATTCAAGAAAAAATACAACTTTCTTTTAACTTACATTCTTTCAGGAACTTGTATTCCCAATAAATTGAATGACGATGCAATAATTTCGCTTATTTTTCGGCACAAAGCTATTCTGAAATGTCTTTTTTCTTCGTTTTCTTCGCCTAAAATAGACACGTTTTGGTAAAACGAGTTGAAATCCTTGACCAAATCATACACATAATTGGCGATAACGGCAGGGCTGTACGTATCGGCGGCAGTTTGGATAACGCCCGGATAAAGTTCCATATTCTTCAAAAGCGTTTTTTCTTTGTCGTGCAGCTCTAATCCGTTGCCGAAAGTGATTTTTTCAGCATCTGCTTTTCGTAAAATAGAACGGATACGGGCATACGTATATTGTATAAACGGTCCTGTATTCCCTTGAAAATCAACAGACTCTTTGGGGTCGAAAAGAATACGTTTTTTCGGGTCTACCTTTAATATATAGTATTTTAACGCTCCCAGCCCGATAGTGTGGTACAGTTCCTTTTTCTGAAGGTCGCCGTAGCCGTCGAGTTTGCCGAGTTCATCGGAAATTTCTTCGGCGGTTTGCTCCATTTCAGCCATCAAATCGTCGGCATCAACCACCGTTCCCTCGCGGCTTTTCATTTTTCCGCTGGGCAAATCCACCATTCCGTAGCTCAAATGGAACAGGTTTTCCGACCATTCGTAGCCCAATTTTTTCAAAATCAAAAATAGTACTTTAAAATGGTAATCCTGCTCATTCCCAACGGTATAGACCATTCCTTTTACATCGGGCTGGTCTTTGGCACGCTGTACTGCCGTTCCCATATCTTGGGTGATGTAAACCGAAGTTCCGTCGGCACGCAGTACGAGTTTTTCGTCCAATCCGTCGGCGGTCAGGTCGCACCATACCGAGCCGTCGTCTTTCTTAAAAAAAACGCCTTTTGCCAAGCCTTCGTCCACAATGTCCTTTCCTAATAAATAGGTGTCGCTTTCGTAATATTTCGAGTCGAAATCCACACCGAGATTTCGATATGTGGTTTCAAAACCGTCGTACACCCATTGGTTCATCGTCCGCCAGAGTGACAGGATTTCGGGGTCGCCGGCTTCCCATTTCCGTAGCATTTCTTGTGCTTCAAGGAAAATCGGGGCTTGTTTTTCGGCTTCTTCGCGGGTTTTTCCTTCGGCTTCAAGCATTTCGATTTCTTTTTTATACGCTTTATCAAAAGCCACATAAAAATTCCCGACTAATTTGTCGCCTTTAATATCTTCTGTTTCAGGAGTTTGTCCGTCGCCGTACCGTTGCCACGCAATCATTGATTTGCAGATGTGGATGCCACGGTCGTTGATGATTTGGGTTTTATAAACCTTGTGCCCTGCCGCTTTGAGAATTTGCGAAACGGAATATCCTAACAAATTATTGCGAATATGTCCCAAATGCAACGGTTTGTTGGTATTGGGCGACGAGTATTCGACCATCATCGTTTTGGGGTCGGAATCGGGTCGGGCATATCCGTACGATGTATTTTCTTTGATAGCATTCAGAAAATCAATGTAATACGCATCAGAAATTACAAGATTGAGAAATCCTTTTACGACATTGAAATTTACGACTTCGGGCAGATTTTTTTGCAGATATACTCCGATTTGTTCGCCAATCTGCACGGGATTACCTTTGATTTGTTTGAGCATCGGGAAGATGACGATGGTCAGGTCGCCTTCAAAATCTTTGCGGGTTTGCTGTATTTCAACGTTTTCGAGCGATACACCATAGAGTGATTGTACGGCTAAAACAGTATGCTTTCTGAGAGAGGTTTGTAGATTGTCCATAAAATCAATGTAAAATTAACGTTGCAAAAGTACGTATTTTTTTGGTTTGTGAGAGGGTAGTGTATTTCCCAACTATTTGAAATCGGATTGCCTTATATTATTCAAGATATTTTTTTCATCGAAAAATCGTTATAAACTCTGTCAATAATGGAAAAAATTAGTATCTTTGACTTTCAATCAAAAATAATAACTGTTATGAATAAATATATCGGCATGATTGCCACCTATTTAGCAATGACTTTATGGGTGTTCATAATGAATCACACTTTTAAAATGGGAGTCAATAATGTACTCTATATTTTGCTTCCTGTGATAGTAACACTTATACATTATTTTCAGTTTGTGCGTCCAAAAGAAATGTAAAGTTCTGTTTGGGATTTGAAATGGTTCGCTGTGATTTGATTGGCTTCGCCGTTCGATTAGCTTTGCTGTTCGATGTCGTTTGAACAGTAACCTCCAAAATTTTCAAATCTTCCAATTTCGTTGGGAATGTTCAAACTGTAAAGTATTTGACAGACTATTTATGTGCATTTTGAAACAAAATAAAAAATAGAGTTTTTGTAAAAATATGGTATATTTTCACTATCTTTGTCAGCAATAAATACTCTCTAACTCAAGTTTTTACAATGAAATAAGTTATTTTAAGTGTTGCTACGGTATCATTATTTATCGCTTGCGGCGGAAAAGACGAAACCAATCCTGTTGAAACTCAGCATTCAGTAACTTTTTCGGGCGAAGTAGAAGCGGTGCAAAAACTTACAGCACGCCCTATTTTGAACGACAAAGGAGCGGGGAATTTTGAAAACGGCGATGAAATTCTGTTAATTGCTTCCGATAGCACAACACACGATAGCAAAAAATATGCGATAGGCGAAAAAGCGTATTTTGAGGATTTTAAACTTCCAAAAGGAACGTCTAATGCTAATTTCTCGGCGATGTATCCGTACCCGACAGAACAAATATATAGTCTTACGGATTATTCTACAAATCGTAGTTATACTGACCCTAACTTTGATTTGCTATTAGCTTCTCCAGTAAATGTTTCTACCACCGAAACTTCTCATAAAAAACTGGTTTTCAGGCATGCAATGCACAAATTAGTTATTAATTATACTTCTGATGACACTTATTCCGAAGAAGAATTAGTAGAAATTATAACAACGATGAACCCTGTAGAAGTTGTAGCTCATATTGACTTAACAAAAGGAGAGGTAACGCACGCTTCGGGGAATGAGCCTATGGAAGCCAAAGGAAAAACTATTTCCTTCGTTTTGCCACCACAATCAATTGAACATGATATGGATTATGACTATGATTATTATGGCGATAAATATAAAAGTCTATTCATCCGCATCGGTGATAAATCACATCGTTTTTCTTTTGGAGGAAGAAAAATTGACGGTAAAGATTTGACCCATTTTGAAGGGGGTAAAATATTGACTATCAATATTGAAGTAAAACGTGATGAAGTCCGGCTTAATTCGTTTACTATTAGCGAATGGGGTAATCAAGGCACGATTAACGAGTCTATCAATATGTAATGAAAAATATTTTAAAAATTACCGTATCGTTCATTTCGGTATTATTTTTTGTTGGTTGCACCGAGCAAGAAAAAACATTGGTCGAAACCGCCGATGTTGTACCGTTTTCGTTCAGCATTTCGGATTTTAAAGAAAATACAACGACAACTACCGCCAAAAAAACCTTTATACAAGGAGATAAAGTTATGTTATATTACGGTGGAAAAAGAACCAATCACATTACCGATGGAACAACATGGTCGCCAGCATTGAAAAAAAGCGATGTTGGCAACTCGGCAACCATTATAGGTATTATGCCGGCACAAGATGTTGATTTTGAGTTGTATGCGTTCCGTTTCGGGGTTTATCCTGACCAAAGCATAGAAGAAAATTACACTAAATCCGATTTGATAGTTGCTAAATCCGAATACTCAAAAAATGCTTCTATAACATTGAATTTCAAGCATTTGATGAGCCGTGTTAATGTAACGCTTTCAGGATTGGAAAATACCGCTACGGCAAAAGTAGAAATTCGTGCGTACGTTGACGGACAATTTGATTTGGAAGGAGATACGAGTAAAGAACTTACCGAAAAAGAACCGCAATGGATTACCGCTCGTAAAAACGAAGACGGAAGTTTTTCAGTGCTTGTTCTGCCACAAAATATAGCAAAATTCAAAGAAAACGAAGGCTGGATTCGCATTACCGCCAACGGAAAAACGGCACTTTTTAAAGCTCCCGAACTATTAGACGGAAAGGCGTTTGAAAAGCTTCAAAGCGGAAAACAAATTTCTGTAAATCTGACAATTACAAAAACAGAACAGCCTACTGAACCGATTTCCGAAGAATTTAAAAACGTAACCCGTTGGGTACACGGCGTGGATATTTCCAAAAGTGAAAAGAGAAATAATGGCGATTATATCTGGAAAGAAGGTTGCGGTTGGTATGATGTGGATAAACAAGATACAGAAGTGGATTTAACAGGCGACCGCAATATGTGTTGGGCAGCGGCAGCTTCAAATCTGCTTCATTGGTGGACGGAACAGCACAAAGAAAATATCGCCAAATACGAAGAAAAATCGGGTAAAAAATGGAATGATAGAAAATATCACGCTTCACAAAATTCTGAAATTTATAATAAAATGAAAAGCGGCGGTTTGGGTACTGGCGGTGGGCACACGGCTTCATTACTTAATTATTATCTCAGCGGTGTTCAATATTATGGTTACGAGTACCGAGAACATATCGAAACCTCCGACCTGAAAAAAGATAAAATCGAAAAAGGATTTGCAGGATTCGCCCTTCCTCTTATGGGCGAAAAACCAATTTGTTTGGTAAAACGGTACGGCACGATACGGCATACGGCATTGCGTAAAGAAGAGTTTAACAATGCTGTAAAAGAAGCACTTACAAACAAAAGAGCCATCGGGCTGTCGGTGCCGGGACACGCCATAAATATGTGGGGAGCCGACTTCGGTAGTGATGGTTACATTACGCACGTCTATTTGGTTGATAATAATTACAACCACGATATTATGCTGAAAGTTCCTGTTGGTTACAACGGAGGTCTTACATATATGCCGAACAGCGTAGGAACGTTGAATGTTGCTATAAACCAACTCACTACGCTTGATTTGGGCGAGGATATTTGGGAAGAGTATTTCCGTAAAAATCCTTGAAAACCATCTTTGATTGAAACACCAAAAGCTATAAAGCATTCATTTCCAAATAAAAAATCCCTCGAACAGATGTTCAGAGGGATTTTTCGCATATATAAATAAACACTCACGGACAATTTATCTGCCGCCCCATCGTCCGCCGCCGGTAGAACCGCCGACCGACGTTACCATACTGCTGGTGGTAAACGAGGTGGACGATTTCGTTCCGCCACTATACGTTCCTGCGGTATAAAGACCGTTGAACGAGGTGCCGCCCGATACCGAGCCGCCCGTGTATACCGTATACGTGGTATTCGCTTGCAGTTTGGCACTTGAGTAGAGCATTGTGGTGTACGAACTTGGCACGAGGAACGTCAAGGCTTCGTTACCGCTGGCATCTTGGATATTTACAATCGTATTTGCCGAATAACCGCCCAAAAGCACCGAACGCTGTGTGGAAGCACTTGCCGTTGGCGTACTGCTTGAGCCACCGATACCGATGAGCGTTCCGCCTGTGATTTTGAACGTGTTGTTGTCGTTGTCAAAAGCCGCTTCGGGCGATGATGCTCCGATGGCTACGATGCGTCCGCCGGTAATGGTCAATGTTCCGTTGGAATCCACAGCGTCATTGGTTGAACTTTTTATGTAGATATTTCCACCATTAATAAAAATAGCCGAAGTTGCATTTATTCCATCGTCATACGCATTGATTGTAATATCTCCGTCATTGATTGTCAGCGTGCTTTTACTTTCAATGCCTTCGCCTCCGGCTGTTTTTATGTTAAATGTTCCACCGTTGATAGTTACATAGGGGTCGATTGTGGTGTCGGTATCGTACGAAGCTGCTATTCCGTCATCGGCAACATTGATGGTGAAATTACCACCGTTGATGACGATGTAGCCTTTGTCGGCATCGATACCGTCGCTCGATGCTTTGAGGTTGAGCGTTCCGCCGTCAGCGATAAAGGCGTCGTTGGCGTGGATAGCATCCGAAACGGCTTCGGTTACGGTGATGTTTCCTTCGATGACACGTACATAATCATCGCTTACGATACCGTGCTTGTATTTCCCGGCAACGTTGAGAGCTCCTGTACCGCTAAATATCAATTGCCCTTCGCTAAAGAAAGTTCCTTTGGCATCCTCGTCCGATGGCGTGCTGTATGAAGCGCTGTCGGTCAGGCTGTTAGTCGTTCCGCTGTTAAGCACCACGAATACGCGTTTGCCCGATTGGATATTGATGGCGGGTCCGTCATTATTGGTAATGGAAACCCCGTTAAGCGTCAGTTTGAATTTTTTATCGCTGTAAATTTTGAACGAACCGCTTGTTGTCGTACCCGAAAGTTCGTATTCCACAGCAGCTACGGTAGCATTTACGGTTACATCGCCACCATTGGTCGTTACGGTTACGCCATTGCCGTCAAGCGGATTGGTTACGGTTGCCGACGTACCCGAATAAACGATTTTCACAACCGATGAAAATGTGGAATTGGCTATCAAATCATCTTCATTTTCAGCGGTTTGCGAGCCGCCCTCGGCAGTACCCGAAGTGTTGGTATCGGTAATCGTGATAGAGGACGAGCTGCCTGTGGTGGTGCTTGTATTTGTGGAAGTTCCGGTATTGGTACCCGTTTCCGTTCCGTCTGTAACGGTTTCGTCATCATCGCTCGAACAAGCGGATAATGAGACTACCATGGTCATTGCCAATAAAGCAACGAAAAGTTTGTTCCAATTATAGGAAGAACTTTTTGATGGAGAGGTTTTTGCAGTATTTCTCATGTTAAATAAATTTAAGGTTACAATTATTTCGATTTTTAAAATCAAATAATCTTATCGGTTTAACTATTTGATTATTTATTTCGCAAAGGTACGATGAAATTATTACGAAACACCTATTTACGTTCGATTTAATACAAAGCATTGAACTCTTTAACATTTAAACGATTTTAGTTTAAGTTTGTTGGGTTTATTTTATAAATAAGATGGATTACCGTGTAATTTCCTGATTATCATCATTTTAAATAAAAAAAATAGGAGAAAAACGATTTTTTTGATTGTTGTAAAACTAACATTTGAGATTCGGGTATTTCGTCATTATTGACAAAACAAATGGCTATTCAAAAGAATCGTATTGCTTTTTGCCGAAGTGTTGTTTTTTACCTTGTCCGTCAGCAAACTTTTTGTTACTTTTGAGCCCGAAATATTTCAGTATCTGTCAATTAAATAAAAAAGCGGTTATGAGAAAAATCTGGTTGTTGTGCTTGCTCGGATTGGGCGTGTTACCGTCGTTCGCACAAGAGGATAAGGATAAACCTAAGCAAGAAGAACGTACGAAAAGTATTGATTTAGAAGCACTTCCGTATTATAATTTCGGTAAGGGCGTAGGGATTACATCACCCGACAGCCTTTTTCAGTTCAACATTCGTTTTCGGATGCAGAACCGCTTGCAGATAGAGGATAACGATGAGGGCGATACGGAATACCAAGCCAAAATACGGCGGTTGCGGTTGCGTTTTGATGGGTATGTGGGTTCGCCTAAGTTTCTGTATGTCATCCAATTATCATTTTCTCCGGATGACGTGGGCGAAATCCGCGAAGGCGAAAACCTGAACATTATCCGCGATGCGATGGTCTTCTACCGTCCCGACAAGCATTGGACGCTGGGCTTCGGGCAGACGAAACTTCCGGGCAACCGCCAGCGGGTCAACTCGTCGGGGGCGTTGCAACTCACCGACCGCTCCATCAACAACGCAGCGTACAACATCGACCGTGATTTCGGGTTTCAAGCCACGTACAACCACACGAAAGACGATGCTTTCGGGTACGCCATAAAAGGGGCGGTGTCAACAGGCGAAGGGCGTAATTTTACGGGCAAAAGTACGGGATTGGCGTACACGGCACGGGGCGAGCTTTTTCCGTTGGGGAAATTCAAAGGCGGTGGCGAATTTTTTGAAGGCGACCTCAAGCGGGAAGAAAAACCGAAGTTGTACCTCGGTACGACCTACCATTTTAACCAAAATGCCAAGCATTCGCAAGGACAACGCGGAACGGCTTTGTACGAAGACAAGAATATCCGTTCTATTCTGGCAGATGCGGTGCTGAAATACAACGGATTAGCTGTGATGGCGAGCTATATGCAGCGTACATCATCCAACCCGGTTGCGGTCAACCCGGACGATATCACTCAAACCAATTATGTGGTAGTAGGGCAGGGGACTGATTTTCAAGCGAGTTATACGTTTTCTAATTTTTGGGAAGTCATCGGGCGGTATTCTACCAACAAACCCGACACGGAGATACGCAATTTTCTGCCGAAACAAGACCAATGGTCGTTGGGATTGACCAAATACATCTGGGAACACGCTTTTAAAGCACAACTCGAATTTTCAAAAACTAAAAATAATTTCCTTGACGGACGAAAATCGGACGACTGGTATGTGCGTTTTCAAGTAGAAATCGGGATTTAGGGGAATTTTCCAAATACTTTTGTGTATCTTTGCCAGTACACGACATGGAATAATTATTAATATAAAAAACTCATTATGAGCTATTTGGAATTAATGAAAAAACGGTATTCCACCAAAAAATATGATGCCGGATACCGTATTTCCCAACCGCTTATCGACCAACTCAAAGAAATAATAAGGCTCACGCCGTCATCTATCAACTCACAGCCTTGGCATTTTACGATTATTTCCAATCCTGAATTGAAAAAAGAGCTGTCGGTAGTTTCGTATCACAATGTGGAAAAAGTAACGGATTGCAGCCACGTATTGGTGTTACACGTATTGGATAATCTTGAACTTTTCGAAGAGCAATTGTCAGAAATCAACCCTCCTTATATCAATTATTTTCGTACCCTGCGGACGAATCTCGGTGATGAACGGGTGCGGATTTGGCTCTCCAAACAGCTATACATAGCCTTGGGTGTAATTCTTTCCGCTTGTGCCGATTTGGGAATAGATGCCACTCCGATGGAAGGTATAATCAATGACGAATATGACCGTATCATAGGGATTGACGGCTATAAAGTAGTGTTGGCGGTCGCTTTGGGCAAGCATCATCCGGATGATTTTAACCATCCGGCGCGGACTCCGAAACAACGTATCGCGACAGCGCGTATTTTTACCGAACGGGATTGAAAAAACAGTGCCGTATTTCCTTAGTTTTTTTCATTTAAATAAAATGGACTGGATATCTACTACTATGTCTTGGAATACCACACGTATTGCTTACAAGAATTATCTTCGGCTTGAACGGGGGATGTCGCCCAATACGGTGGTGTCATACGGAATGGATATTGATAAACTGGTAGCATTTGTAGCGGCGGATGCTGCCTGCTTGCCGGCAACTATTACAGAAGATACATTGCGCGAATTTGTTTACGAAGCCTCGCGCGAGCTCAATGCACGTTCGCAAGCACGGTTAATCTCATCGCTCAAAAGTTTTTTCAATTTTTTGATTTCCGAAGGCATTCGCAAAGATTATCCGCTGGAACTTATCGAAAGCCCAAAGATAGGCACGAAACTCCCCGATACGCTTTCGTTGGACGATATCGACCGAATGCTGGACGGCATCGACCTAAGCACCGATGAAGGGCACCGCAACCGGGCGATTATCGAAACGCTTTACGGATGCGGACTCAGGGTAACGGAATTGGTAACGCTACGCCTGTCCGATTTGTTTTTCAAAGACGGATTTATCCGTGTGGTTGGCAAAGGCGATAAGCAAAGGCTCGTCCCTATCGGGATGTACACACAAGCGCAAATTAATTATTATAAGGATAATAAACGGAAGGAATTGCCCGTTGTCAAAGGGCATGAAGATTTTTTGTTTTTGAACAGACGGGGAAAGCAACTCACTCGCGCTATGATATTTACGATAGTAAGGCAGGCTGCCGCAGCGGTCGGGATTACGAAAAAAATAAGTCCGCATACGTTCCGCCATTCATTTGCGACACACCTGCTCGAAAATGGTGCAAATCTGCGTGCGATACAAGCTATGCTTGGACACGAAAGCATCACGACGACCGAAATATACATGCACGTCGACCGCTCGTTCCTCAAGGAAATGGTACGGCAATACCACCCGAGGCAATACATGCAACCCAAAAAAAGAGGCTCGTAAGAGCCTCTGTAATAGTTATATATCTTCGAAATTTATATCGATAAATGAGTTGTTCCCATCTTCGACCTCTACCAATCCATTTTGATTTGGACGCTGTTCCCGCTTGAAATCTCTCTGGTGCCGTTCCGAAATTACTTCTTCGCCTCTCTCTTCAAATACATACTCGGTCATCTCGGTCAGAATTTCTTTGAATGCTGCGAAATCCTCCTTGTAAAGATAAATCTTGTGTTTTTTGAAATGAAATGACCCATCATCAAGTGTAAATTTCTTACTCTCGGTAATTGTCAAGTAGTAATCTCCCGCCCGTGTGGCTCTTACATCGAAAAAATACGTTCGCCTTCCGGCGCGAAGTACTTTTGAGTAAATCTCCTCGTTGTCTAAGTAATCTTTTTCTTCCATAGTGTTGCGAACATAAATTATATCGGTACAAAATTACACAAAAAAAATTAATAACATAAAAAAAATCTTATTTTTTCACTCGTTTTTTTATAAATATATTTGTAATATAATTTAAGTAATTGATTTACAGCAGTTTAAATAATTATTTTTTTTTAATTCTACAACTTTGTTTTTAAAGGCAAAATATTTTATTTTTTTATAAATGTTTGAAAATCAATATTTAAGCTATTTATTAATGATTTTATACGAAGCAATAATAAAATATGTAAAATGACGACAAAAAAGAGGCGGTAATAATTTACAGACCTCTTTTGGGTGTTTCAAATTTCATTTTTTTTTTTTTTTTTTTTCTGTGTTAAGTTCAATTATTATGTCCAATTATTGTGTATAATTCAATATTTTATCCAAAATAGTGTATTTCATTCATTTTTTATTTTTAGTGAAAAATAATTATTAAAATAAAACGTTTAATATTTTGTTTTAATAATTGTTTAACTTTTATAATTGCGTTATTAATTAATCTAAAAGGATATGTACATCTTTTTATCGCGTGTGTTGCCCGTTTAAACCTAGTGTTTGCAGTACTTGCGCTAAAAAAATAAAAATAATCATTCGTGATGAAATTATAAATATGATAATTTTTTTTCATATATCGTAAAATATTTGTATAAGTGAGAAAGATCTTATTGCAAAAAGTATAACGTTTTAAAGTGAAATATCAAATTTTTTCAAACCGAATAATGCGACCTCCTTTATTGTAGGTTACAAAAAAATACGTAGATTTGTACGTTGTATAAAAAATTACGTATGCCATTATTCATAAGTGCTCCCGAAATAATTTTTATTATATTCATCGTTTTGATGCTCTTTGGAGCCGACAAAATCCCCGAAATAGCCCGAACTCTCGGGAAAGGAATGCGGCAACTCAAAGACGCAACCAATGACATCAAATCGGAAATACAAAAAAGTGCTGAAAAAAGTGGCATTGATACTTCGGTAGTCGATGATATCAAAAAAGAAATCAACGAAGTGAAAGAGCATATCGAAGATGCCACAGGACGTATAAAACGACAATAAATGCTTGATAAAATTCTACAATACGACAGGGATTTGCTTATTCGCATCAATCAATTTGGCGGTGAATACCAAGATTTGTTTTGGCTCTGCATAACCAATACACTTTTCTGGTTGCCGTTTTTTGTGTGGCTTATTTACTTCAATTTCAAGTCTTTTGGGCGAAAAAAAGCATATCGTACACTGGGGTACATCATGCTGACAGTAACAACGACCTTGGTGCTGACACATTTGGTGAAGATTTGGTCGATGCGGCTACGCCCTATCAACGACCCCGACATCATGACACACCTGCGTATCTTGACCAAAGCGACGCAATTCAGTTTTTTTTCGGGACATGCCTGCAATAGTTTTTCCGTTACAACCATAGTTTACCAACTCTTCAAGGAGAAATTGCGTATGCCGAAGTTGCTATTTATCTGGCCTTTGCTCTATTCGTTCAGCCGTCTTTATTTGGGTGTACACTTCCCTACGGACATTATTGTAGGAATGCTCGTCGGGATCGGGATAGCATTGTTCTACTATCAGTTATACAAACGGAATGCAGCACGTTTGGCACATATCTAAACCATTAATTTTACCAAAAAATGAATGCAAAAACAAAATCTTTTCTATTCAACTTTCTCTGTTTCGGACTGATTTTCATTACGATACGACTCGGAATTAATTATTTCCTTCCCGAAATGAAATTCTTATACGCTTCACTTATTTCAGGGATTGTTACGATATTTCTTTCACCAAGATTTGCCGCTATTCCCACCCAAAACGGTGAAAAAGTATTCATGAAATGGATTTTT
Source organism: Capnocytophaga sp. (assembly GCA_030538675.1). Classification (GTDB taxonomy): domain Bacteria; phylum Bacteroidota; class Bacteroidia; order Flavobacteriales; family Flavobacteriaceae; genus Capnocytophaga. The sequence goes on along the minus strand of JAUNTM010000071.1, from coordinate 4 downwards.
ATGA
>JAUNTM010000175.1 GCA_030538675.1 Capnocytophaga sp. | reverse complement strand
TTTTATATAATAAGAAAAACCACTCGTATGTATGAGTGGTTTTTTTTGTGAGGATTACTCGTTATCTTCTTTTTCGAGTTCTTTATCGGCTTGTTTGAGTACATTTTGATATTCGAGCCAGGCATCAATGAGCATAAAGCGGAGCGTTTCGTTTTGTTGATTATTGACCGCTTGATGAAAATCGGGTTTTTCCATGACAAAATACGAAAGTAACTCGACATCTTCGTCATTAACTTTGAGTTCTTTTTTTAGAAAATCTGAAAAATTTTCTTGGATGTAATGCGAAATACCTAAGTTGCGTTCGTTGGCGACGATGGTTTTGAGCATGCGAGTGCGTCCGCTGATGGCATTGACCATCCTTAGTACGATGCCTTCATTTTTGGTAGCCGCAATAAGGCGTTTTTCGTTGAATGTCAATTGGACAATATCTTGTTGGATGATGCCTAAATCTTTCGAGCTGATTTTCTGGTATTTAGAAACTTCTACACCTTCCAAATCGGTTATTTGTTCTTGCATTCCAATGGTAATTCCTGCAAACCGAAAATCGTTTTGCTGCACTTTGTGTACCACGGTTTGCATGCTCACATGTGTGATTTGCAATACATTACCCGGTATAGCTTCTATAGAAAAGCGTCCGTCCCGGTCGGTAGTGGTGTATCGGTGCGAATGCAGGTTTTGAATATGCGCATTCTCAATCGGTAAGTCATTGGCATCGACTATTTTACCGCGTAATACGGTGGATTGCGACCACATCACAACGGTAGACAATACAGCGAAAACAACTAAAAATGATTTCATACAGATTTAATTAATTCCCAAATTTTCTTTATCCATTAATAGCTTCTACTTGCAGACGGGGATTTTGCAACATATCTCTAAGCATGGTTTCAATACCATTTTTGAGGGTAAACGTGGATGATGGACAGCCACTGCACGCGCCTTGTAACACCACTTCCACCTTGTGTGTATCGGGCTGGTATGATAAGAATTGGATATTTCCGCCATCGGAAGCCACGGCAGGTTTGATGTACTCGTTGATAATGCCTATGATTTGCTGTGAGGTTTCGTCATTGGTTTGCGCAATGGGCGGTTGTGCGGTATGAGGATTTTCTTTTATTTTTTCTTCCGATACGATCTCTTTACCGTCAGCGATATGGTTTCGGACAAACTCTCGGAGTTCCATAGTAATGTCATTCCAATCAGCAATGTCGTATTTGGTGATAGAAATGTAATTTTCGTCTAAAAACACTTCTTTTACGAATGGAAAATGAAACAAAGCCAATGCGAGCGGAGCTTCTTTAGCATCGTCAATACTCTTAAATTCATGGATATGGGTTACGAGTTTCCGATTGGCAACAAATTTCATTACCGCCGGATTAGGCGTGCTTTCGGCGTAGATAGTTACAGGCATTGACTTGCGTTCGGCATCATTGATTACTACTTCGCTACCCGATTGCAGATACGCTTCTATTTGCTCGGCAACCTCTCCTTGTACGTCTTTCCATTCGACTATCGAGAAGCGTTCCAAAGCGATGAAATTCCCTGATATATAGACCGTTTTGATGAAAGGAAGGTAAAAAAGCTGTTGGGCCAAAGGTGAACTTTTAGCCTCATCGATGTTTTTGTATTCATAATTTCCTTTGACCAAAAATTCGGAGGCTTCCAATTTTATAATCGCAGGATTGTTGGTTTCTATGATAGATAATGTGATGTTTTTCATGGTATTATTAGGGGTTAGGGGTTAGGGGATAGGGGGTA
>JAUNTM010000002.1 GCA_030538675.1 Capnocytophaga sp. | reverse complement strand
GGATAACGTGGAAAAGAATATCTTTAATGCTATTATAGATGCCATTAAAGAAAACCCTAAGGTGACACAGAAAATGCTTTCGGAAACAATTGGCTTGTCCCGAAGAGCGATAGAATGGAATATGAATAAATTAAAAGAAAGCAAAAAAATACAGAGAGTTGGTGGTAAAAAAGACGGATACTGGGTGACTATGACGGATTAAATCTATCTTATATCCACATAAATTGAAAAAAAATAATTTATAAAATGTAAATACGTAACTTTGTACACCAATCTATTAAAAAGATAATCGTATGTTGAACAACAAAACCCTTCTCATCACCGGCGGTACCGGCTCGTTTGGTACGGCGGTGCTACGCAGGTTTATAAATACCGACCATTTCAGCGAGATACGCATTTTCAGCCGTGACGAAAAAAAACAGGACGATATGCGTAACCAATTCAAAAGCGACAAACTGAAATTCTATATCGGCGATGTCCGTGATTTCAGTAGCGTTGAACCAGCAACACGTGGTGTGGACTATATTTTTCATGCGGCAGCACTCAAGCAAGTGCCTTCGTGCGAGTTTTTCCCGATGCAGGCGGTGCAAACCAACGTCATCGGCACACAAAACGTGATAGATGCCGCAGGACGAAACAACGTCAAAAAAGTGATTTGTTTGAGCACCGATAAAGCCGCTTATCCAATCAACGCCATGGGAATTTCAAAAGCAATGATGGAAAAAGTAGCCGTTGCCGCATCCCGAAACTTGCAAAACACCACGGTTTGTCTAACCCGTTACGGTAACGTTATGGCATCCAGAGGCTCAGTTATTCCATTATTTATCAAGCAGATAAAAAGCGGTTCGGAACTCACCATTACCGACCCGGCGATGACCCGTTTTTTGATGTCGCTTGAAGAAGCTGTGGAGTTGGTATTGTTCGCTTTTGAACACGGAAATTCAGGCGATTTGTTTGTCAACAAAGCTCCGGCAGGCACCATTGGCGATTTGGCACAAGCTCTCAAAGAACTGTACAAAGCCGATAATCCCGTAAAAGTCATCGGAACACGCCACGGCGAAAAACTGTACGAAACGCTTTGCACAAGAGAGGAAATGCTCAAAGCCGAAGATATGGGCGATTTTTACCGCATTCCTGCCGATAACCGTGATTTGAACTACGCCCGATATTTTTCCAAAGGAGAAGAAAATATTGCAAAAGTGGAAGATTACCATTCGCATAATACCACACAGGCAAATGCGGAAGGAATAAAAAATTTATTGATGAAGCTGCCTATTATCCGTCAGGATATTTTAGGAGAGGATGTAATGCAATACCCCGATTAAACGCATGAAACCGAGAATCATCACAGGCGGAAAACATCAAGACGAAAGAGGCACGCTCACGTTCAACAATGCGTTTGATGCCTCCGAAGTCAAACGATTTTACACTATTTCCAATACCAACATAACGTTTGAAAGAGGGTGGCAGGGACACGCTGTGGAGCAGCGGTGGTTTTCGGCTATAATGGGAACTTTTGAAATCAAACTCGTGAAAATTGACCATTGGCAAAATCCGTCTAAAACACTGCAAAGTGAACGATTTATCATAACCTCACAACAATGTGATGTGTTACATGTGCCTGCGGGATACGTGAGTTGCATTCGGGCGACCGAACCAAACTCAAAGTTACTCGTTATGGCGGATTATCGGCTTGGCGAAATACAAGACGAATACCGATTTCCACTCGATTATTTTAAAAACAACGTATGAAAAAAATAGGTATAACCGGTCAAGAAGGATTTGTAGGAAAACATCTTTACAACACCCTATCATTGCAACCGCAAGATTTTGAATTAGTTCCGTATGACATTTCGTTTTTTGACGATGCCGAAAAACTCGAAAATTTCGTTTCGCAATGCGATGTGATTGTGCATTTAGCGGCGATGAACCGCCATTCCGACCCGCAAGTGATTTACGACACCAACATTTCGCTCGTCAAAAAACTAATCCAAGCATTAGAAAAATCAAAAGCCCACGTATTGTTTTCATCTTCCTCACAAGAGGAACGTGACAATCTGTACGGAAAATCCAAAAAAGAAGGGCGTGAATTGCTTGCCGATTGGGCGAAAAAAAGTGGCGGTACATTCACCGGTTTGGTCATCCCGAATGTGTTCGGGCCGTTCGGAAAACCGAATTACAATTCGTTCATCGCTACGTTCTGCCATAAACTCACACACGGCGAAACTCCGGTCATTGATGTAGATGGCGAAGTGAAATTGATTTATGTAGGCGAATTGGTAGACGAAATCATCGAACAACTAACATTCGGTAAAGGGAACAAATGTTACGAAGTACCGCATACGGTAACCAAAAAAGTGTCTGAGGTGTTGCAGAAATTAGTCGTTTTCAAAGAAAAATATCTTGAAAAAGGAGAAATTCCAGAGCTTACAGCTGCATTCGATATTAATTTATTTAACACATATAGGTCGTATATTAATTTAAAGAAGCATTTCCCTGTCAAATTCACACAACATACCGACAATCGGGGTGCTTTCGTAGAAGTTATACGTTTGGGCATCGGCGGTCAGTGCTCTTTTTCAACTACCGTTCCCGGAATTACGAGAGGCAACCATTTCCACACCCGAAAAATCGAACGTTTTGCGGTCATCAAAGGAAAAGCAACCATTGAACTGCGAAAAATCGACTCCGATGAGGTTATTACCTATCATCTTGACGGAAACGAACCCGCGTACGTGGATATGCCTATTTGGTTTACACACAATATCACAAACACCGGAGATGAAGATTTATACACTATTTTTTGGATAAACGAACCGTATGACGCACAAAACCCCGACACATACTTTGTAGAAGTTTGAAAAATAAAGTATCTTTGTAGGCGAAACTCACTATAATGAAAAAATTAAAAGTCCTTACGGTAGTAGGCACACGCCCTGAAATTATTCGGCTTGCTTGTGTTTTACAAAAGTTAGATAACAGCGATGCTATCGAACATATTTTAGTACATACAGGTCAGAATTATGATTATGAACTGAATGAAGTTTTTTTTGAAGACCTCGGTTTGCGTAAACCCGACCATTTTTTGAATGCTGCAGGTAAAAATGCCACCGAAACGGCAGGGCAAATCCTCATCAATATCGACCCGGTGTTGGAGCAGGAAAAACCCGATGCGTTTTTGGTGTTGGGCGATACCAACTCTTGCCTGTGTGCCATTGCCGCCAAAAAACGTCACATTCCTATTTTCCACATGGAGGCAGGAAACCGCTGTTTTGACCAACGTGTGCCGGAAGAAAGCAACCGAAAAATCGTAGACCATACGGCGGACATCAACCTCACGTATAGCGACATCGCTCGTGAATATTTGCTTGCCGAAGGACTTCGCCCAGACCGTGTTATCAAAACAGGAAGCCCGATGTACGAAGTGCTGATGCAGTACCTTCCTAAGATAGAAAAATCGGAAATTTTGTCGCAATTACACCTCGAAAAAGGACAGTATTTTGTCGTGTCGGCACACCGTGAGGAAAACATTTCTTCCGAGAAAAACTTCTTCAATTTGGTGGAAATTCTGAACCAAATTGCTGAGAAATACGATTATCCGGTTATTGTTTCCACGCATCCTCGCACACGGAATATGATTGAGAAGAAAGGCGTTACATTCCACAAAAACGTGCAGTTGATGAAGCCGATGTCGCTCAGCGATTACAACAAATTGCAGATGAATGCCTACGCCGTACTTTCCGATAGCGGTACGATTTCGGAAGAAAGTTCGATTTTGAATTTCCGAGCCCTCAACATTCGCGAAGCACACGAACGCCCTGAAGCGATGGAAGAAGCCTCCGTTATGATGGTTGGGTTGAACCCCGAGCGTGTGATGCAAGGTTTGGTGCAGTTGCAGTACCAAGAAGTTGGCAGTTCACGAAACTTCCGTCCCGTTGCCGATTACAGTATGCCGAACGTGAGCGAAAAAGTAGTCCGCATCATCATTTCGTATACCGATTACATTAAAAGAGTTGTTTGGAGTGAGTAGAAAAATTCTCATACATAGTATCGTTTTCAGTCCGGATGGCGTTTCAACAGCCTATCTGTATAACGATATTGCCTTGAATTTTAAGAAGCAAGGATATGATGTTGTGGTGCTTACGACCACACCGCATTACAATGTTGTGCAAGCCGAGATAGACAAACAACCTTTAAAGAAAAAGTTACTCGGGCTATATTATGAAAGTGATTTTGAAGGGATAAAAGTAAAACATATACCTCAAAAAAAATTTAAAAATACGTTATTGCGAATCATTGGCTTTTTGTATTGGCATATAATATCTTTCTTTTTGGGCATTTTTGAGCGTAAAATTGATGTCATCCTATCCCCTTCGCCTCCTCTTACGATTGGTTTTCTGAATATTTTAATCGGAAAAATTAAAAGTGCGAAAGTAATTTACAATGTACAAGAGATTTACCCTGATTTGTTAATAGAAAACAGCGGATTGAAATCAAAGCCTGTAATTTCGGTGTTGAAGTGGCTCGAACGATTCGTTTACAACAATTCAAATGCGGTTACAACGATTGATAAGATTTTCTACGACACGATAATCCCACGTTTTAAAGACAAATCCAAATTGTACATTATTCCCAATTTTGTAGATACGGATTTGTACCGACCCAATGCAACAACGGAAATCCTTAATCCGTCTCTTTTCCCCGAAAGTAATTCAATCAAATTGATGTACGCAGGTAACATCGGATTTGCACAAGATTGGGAAACGCTTATAGCTTTAGCGATAAAACTCAGAGAGCAAGCAATTGATTTTTTTGTAATTGGCGAAGGTGTGATGAAGGATTTCCTATGGGAGAAAAAGAAAGAATATGGCTTAACAAGACTTCATTTGTTGGATTACCAGCCTCGTAATTTAATGCCTTCATTATTGGCTTACGCCGATATACAGTTTATTTTCATGAGTCCTGAAACGGAAGGACACGGATTTCCATCAAAAGTGTATACGATTATGGCTTGTGCCAAACCAATGTTAGTGTGTTCGGGGGAAACAACGCCTATAATCAATTTTTTACGCAATAAAGAATGCGCTTACTTGGTTACAGAAAAAAATATGGACAAGAAAATAGATGAAATAATAACAATTTTGTTACATGAAACAACTGACAAACATGAGAAAAAAGGGCTAAATGGATACGTTCACATAACAAAAGATTATACAAAAAAGAAAGTAACAACACAATATGCTGAATTAGTAGAAAATCTTTTTAAATGAATATTCTCATCGCTGGAATAGGTCAACGGCTATAGATTTCATTAGTAAAAGCAATTTTTACAGAGAAGAATACTTATTTTTTTCGGACAAAGGCGGAGGAAAACCTCCTTGAGGTTTTGGTCTTTGCTTGGACTGGTGTTTTCTTTGGTGTATTTTACTATAACTTATTTCACATCAAACAACAACTAAGATATGAAAGGAATTATTCTCGCAGGCGGCTCAGGCACAAGGCTTTACCCGATTACCAAAGGCGTAAGCAAGCAGTTACTTCCCGTTTATGACAAACCGATGATATACTATCCGTTGTCGGTGCTGATGCTCTCGGGCATCCGTGAGATATTGGTCATTTCCACGCCGCACGATTTGCCCGGATTTAGGCGGTTATTAGGCGATGGTAGCGATTTCGGCATACGGTTGGAATACGCCGAGCAACCCAGCCCCGACGGACTCGCACAGGCATTCATCATCGGTGAAAAATTCATCGGGAATGACAGTGCCTGCCTGATATTGGGCGACAATATTTTCTACGGACAAAGCTTTTCAAAAATGCTTTCGGAAGCCGTGCAAAGTGCTGAAAACGAACAAAAAGCCACCGTGTTCGGCTATTACGTAAAAGACCCCGAGCGTTACGGCGTGGCGGAATTTGACGCGGACGGCAATGTGCTTAGCATTGAAGAAAAACCCGAAAAACCCAAATCACATTACGCTGTGGTCGGGTTGTATTTTTATCCTAATAAAGTCGTAGAAGTCGCCAAAAACATCCAACCGTCGGCAAGAGGAGAACTCGAAATCACCACCGTAAACCAAGAATTCCTCAAAGATAAAGAACTCAAAGTACAGCTGCTCGGACGCGGATTTGCCTGGCTCGACACCGGCACGCACGATTCGCTCAGCGAAGCCTCCAACTTCGTGGAAACCATCGAAAAACGGCAAGGACTGAAAATATCGTGCTTGGAAGAAATCGCCTACAAAAAAGGTTGGATTTCCAAAGAGAAACTTATCGAACTCGCCCAACCGATGATAAAAAACCAATACGGACAATATTTGATAGAACTTACGAAAGAATAGTTTTGAAACCCTCACCCCCAGCCCCTCTCCCCTAAAATCTAAAAAATGCACCTTATTTCTACCGACATAAAAGACCTTTTCATCATCGAACCAAAAGTTTTCGGCGATGAACGGGGCTATTTTTTTGAATCGTTTTCGCAACAGAAGTTTGAAGAAATCTGTAAAACAACCTTCGTGCAAGACAACGAATCCAAGTCGTCTTACGGCGTGCTTCGCGGACTGCATTTCCAGAAACCGCCCCACGCACAGTCCAAATTGGTGCGTGTGGTCAAAGGCAAAGTTCTCGACGTGGCGGTCGATATCCGCAAAGGTTCGCCCACTTTCGGCAAGCACGTAGCGGTCGAATTATCCGAAGAAAACAAACGGCAGTTTTTTATCCCCAGGGGCTTCGCCCACGGATTTGTAGTGCTGTCCGAAGAGGCCGTTTTCCAGTACAAATGCGACAATTATTACGCACCCCAATCCGAAGGGTCGGTTGCGTGGAACGACCCCGCTATCGGCATCGACTGGCAAATCGCCCCCGAAGCCGTCATTCTATCCGCCAAAGACGCCGAAAGTCCGCTTTTGACCGATGCCGGTTTCGTATTTGACTATAACACAGATTATTATGCCGAATAAAAAAATTCTCATCACAGGAGCAAACGGTCAGTTGGGGTCTGAAATCAAGTCCATCGCCAACCGAGAAAATTTTATTTTTACGGACACTGCCGAATTGGACATTACCGACAGGCAGGCAGTTGCCGGTTTCATTTCTCAAAACAACGTTAAAATTATCGTTAATTGTGCCGCTTATACCAATGTGGACAAAGCCGGAGAAGAATCCGAAAAAGCCAATTTAATCAATCATCTGGCGGTGAAAAATTTGGCGGAAATCACTGAAAAAGGGAAAGTTACGCTCATACATATTTCCACCGATTACGTGTTTGGCGGTACGAAAAATACGCCTTACACCGAAACCGACGAAGTGTCGCCGTTGGGCATTTACGGCAAAACGAAATGGCTCGGCGAGGAAGCCGTCCGCCAAAGTGGAGCAAATCATCTCATTATCCGCACCTCGTGGCTGTACTCGCGTTTCGGACATAATTTCGTGAAAACCATACAAAAACTCAGCGGCGAACGAAGCGAACTCAACGTAGTTTTCGACCAAACAGGCACACCGACCAACGCCGCCGATTTGGCGAAATCAATCGTACATATCATTGATAATGAATTGTATATAAACAAAAAAGAAACCTATCATTTCTCAAACGAAGGCGTTTGTTCGTGGTACGATTTTGCCGCGGAAATCGTTTCCCTTACGGGGAATGCCTGCCGGGTACGTCCCTGTCTGTCCGCCGAATTTCCGAGCAAAGTAACCCGTCCCGCCTATTCGGTATTGGACAAATCAAAGTTCAAAACCGATTTCGGGATTGACATTCCGCATTGGAAAGAGAGTTTGCAGAGGAGCGAAGTTGTGTAACATTTTTATTTATTACATATTTGTAACAAACAAAAATGTTTATTATCTTTGCTTCTGAAAAAATGTACTTATGAATACAGTACCGTTTCGTTTTGGAAAAATAGTTACAGGCGATTATTTTGTCAATCGCTTGGCGGATATAGAACGCTTAAAAACGAATTTCAGTTTTGGGGTCAATACAGTCATCATATCACCACGCCGCTGGGGAAAATCATCGCTCGTGGCGAAGGTTAAAGAATCTCTTTCCGAAGATAAAAGTCTGATAATATGTGACTTAGACCTGTTCAATATCCGCAGCGAAGAAGATTTTTATATCGCTTATGCCAATGCCGTCATGAGTGCTTCGGCAAGCAAATGGGAAGAAATAGCGGCACTTTCCAAGGCGTTTCTGTCAAAATTGTTGCCGCAAATTACCTTAACTGCCGATAACCAGACACCGCTCACGTTCGGCGTTGCGTGGGAAGATGTTGGGGAAAATGCAGATGCTATTTTGAACCTTGCCGAGTCGGTCGCACTGAAAAAAAAGAAGCGGATTGTGGTGTGTTTTGACGAGTTTCAGAATATCGCCACCTTTGCCGAACCGCTTGCTTTCCAAAAGAAATTACGGGCTCATTTTCAAGTCCATCAGAATGTAACCTACTGTTTTTACGGAAGTAAGCGGCATATGATGCTCGATGTTTTTACCGATGCTTCAATGCCTTTTTACAAGTTTGGCGACCTGATGTTCCTTGACAAAATTTCGGAAACGGAATGGGAAAAATACATCGTGCACAGCTTTGCCGAAACAGGAAGAACCATATCGGAAAGCCGTGCAAGGGCAATCGCATTGCGGGTAGAAAACCATCCGTATTATGTGCAACAGCTTTCACAACAAGTATGGTTTCGCACTCAAAGTGCTGTTACAGAAGCTATTATAGAGCAAGCACACGAAGACTTAATCAGCCAATTGAGTTTGCTTTTTGTTTCCTTAACGGAAAATCTGCCTACTTCGCAAGTAGAGTTTTTGAGGGCGATGCTTAATAATGAAACACAATTGACATCACAAAAAACGCTAAAAAAATACAAAATCGGCACTTCAGCCAATGTGTCCAGAGCTAAAAATGCGTTGATACAAAAGGACATCATTGATGAAGTAAACGCAGGATTGTATTTTCAAGACCCCATTTACAAAGAATGGCTTAAACGAAATTATTTTAAAATGTAAAAATCCATAAAAATGAAAAAAATACTCATCACAGGCGGTGCCGGCTTCATCGGGTCGCACGCAGTACGGTTATTTGTCAATAAATATCCTGAATATCAAATCATTAACCTTGATAAACTCACGTATGCAGGCAACCTCGAAAACTTAAAAGACATCGAAAGTAAACCTAATTACCGTTTCGTAAAAGACGATATTTGCGACATCGAGGCGATGCGAAATCTTCTTAAAAACGAAAAAATCACCGATATTATCCATTTGGCGGCGGAAAGCCACGTGGACAGAAGCATCAAAGACCCGCTCGCTTTTGCCCAAACCAACGTTATGGGAACGATAACGCTACTGCAAGCCGCCCGTGAAGCGTGGAACGAGAACTACCACGGCAAGCGATTTTACCACGTGTCCACCGACGAAGTTTATGGTACGCTCGAAATGAACGATGTGATGTTCACCGAACAAACCAAGTACGACCCGCATTCGCCTTATTCGGCTTCCAAAGCGGCTTCCGACCATTTTGTACGTGCCTATCACGACACCTACGGATTGCCTGTCGTCATCAGCAATTGCTCGAACAACTACGGAAGCTATCAGTTTCCTGAAAAACTCATTCCACTGTTTATCAACAATATACGGCACAACAAACCGCTTCCCGTGTACGGAAAAGGCGAAAATGTCCGCGACTGGCTCTTCGTGGAAGACCACGCCTCGGCGATTGATACCGTTTTCCACAAAGGAAAAAACGGCGATACGTACAACATCGGTGGGTTCAACGAATGGAAAAACATCGACCTTATCAAAGTGATTATCAAACAAGTAGATAAACAATTGGGTCGTCCCGAAGGCACCTCCGAAAGCCTGATAACCTATGTTACCGACCGTGCCGGACACGATTTGCGGTACGCCATCGACGCTTCCAAAATCAAAAACGAACTCGGCTGGCAGCCCTCACTGCAGTTTGAGGAAGGCATCGCCAAAACCGTGAAATGGTATTTGGAAAATACCGAATGGCTTGACCACGTAACCAGCGGCGATTACCAAAAGTATTACGACACGATGTACGGGAAATAATATTCCATAAAAAAGCCGATAGATGTACAATGACAATTTTCAAATCAATTCCTGCTTTTTCCAAAAAATCATTATCTTTGGCGTTCAATTGAAAGTAGCATTAAATATAAGTACGAAATGATAAATATCAGAAAATCAGCATGGATAGTAGCTTCGGCGATATTCATCACAGGGTGTAGCCCACTTTCCAAGATAGCCAAAACACCTTTGGACACCATCCCAAGCAATGTGCCATCGCAAGCAGCGGAAGTCTCCGAAGAAACACTCAAAACATGGCCACACGCCAATTTGGCAACCGACGGATTTCCCGGAATGAACCTACAAGGGGCGTATGATTTACTCAAAGGGCTCAAATCGACCAATGTCATTGTTGGGGTCATCGACTCAGGCATCGACATCAACCACGAAGACCTCAAAGAAGTTATCTGGGTTAACCCGGGGGAAATTCCCGGCAACGGTATTGATGATGACAACAACGGATACATTGATGATGTTCACGGCTGGAATTTCTTAGGCAACATCAATCATGAAAACCTTGAATTCGTACGTATTCTCAAAACGAATGACAAGATGAACCCCGAGTATCTGACGGCAAAAGAAAAATACGACCAAGAGTACAACGATGCCATTCAGAACAAATTATACTACGAGCAACTCGTCAAAATGGTTGAAACAGCACACCCTGCACTGCAAAAAGCCACCAAAAAGGATGATTACACCGTTGAAGACCTCATGGACTTACAGACCAATGATGATATGATACAGCAATACGCAGGCTTCATGGGGCAAATGATAGCATTCGCAGGCTCACCCGACAAAGCCAAAGAAGAACTCGGCGACGCTATCAAATACTTTGATTCCAAACTCAATTACCACCTAAACCTCGACTACAGTCCGCGCGAAGAACTCTTAGGCGACAATCCTGACGACATCAACGACCGCGTATATGGCGACAACAACGTCATAGGACCGGACATTGACGAAGCCTTACACGGCACGCACGTAGCAGGCATCATCGGAGCGGTACGCAACAACGGTATCGGTATGAACGGAGTCGCTGACAACATCACCATCATGGCACTAAGAGCCGTTCCCGACGGTGATGAGTACGACAAAGATATCGCCCTTGCCATACGCTACGCAGCCGACAACGGAGCTAAAGTAATCAATACAAGTTTCGGTAAAGACTTTTCGCCACACACCCAATGGGTACACGATGCCATCAAATACGCTGCCGAAAAAGACATGCTCATAGTCAATGCCGCAGGCAACGACAGCAAAAACATCGACGAACACGAAGTATATCCCAATGATGAAATCAACGGCAAAGAAATTGCCGACAACTTCCTCACCGTAGGTGCGTTGAATTACACATTCGACAAAAACCTCGTGGCTTCATTCTCCAATTTCGGCCAGCGCAACGTAGATATATTCTCCCCCGGCGTAAAAATATGGTCTACCGCACCCGAAAATAGCTACAAATTCTTACAAGGAACATCCATGGCTTCACCCGAAGTAGCAGGATTAGCCGCCTTGATACGGTCTTATTTCCCCAATTTGACTGCCGCACAAGTCAAAAAAGCCATCATGCAATCGGGCGTAGCACCAAAAATGAAAGTAGAAGTAGGCGAAGACAATACCGAAGAAGATTTTGCCATCCTATCCGCTTCAGGCAAAATAGTCAACGCCCGCAACGCCATCATCATCGCTGCACAAATGAGCAAAGCCAAAAAATAAATACTAGTTTTTCAAAAACAGATAATCCGTTCTCAAAACAGGGAACGGATTTTTTTTTACAAACCTCATACAGAACACCTTTTTTGTCAGGGCGTGCCCCCAAAAAAAGATTCGTTATTGCCCGAAAATAGTGTCTATCGGCTCACATTTTCAAATTTCCAAGTCATCTCATTTTTTCATTTTTTGGGGTCGGGCTTTCCGCTGCAATACACTCGCAAAAACGCTTTTTTTGCACGACCTGCAGTGGCTTCCTCCGGTCGCCCCTGCAGTATCGGCAAAAAATAGCGTTTCGCTTCGCTTTATTTCCGCTACTATCCCTCACGCAGGGAAGCAGGGAAAAGAAATTAAGGGAATAGGAATTAGCCAATAGCAAACTATCCTGAGTTCGACACAAAAAATTGCCCGATATTGCTATATACCCTAATCGTTATCCCTGAAAAGAGACTCCAAATCTATATCGTCAAGTCCAAAAGGAGAAAAACTGTCCTCACGCCGATAATACTCCTCTTCCAAAACCTCCTCCAAAGAAGCCAACGTTCTCGTTTTTTCAATAGATTTTTCTATAGAGCGATTGATTTCCCGCATATCGGTTTTAACTTTTTCCATCCTTTTCTGATACCCTTTTTGAGTACTCACACCTGAAAAAATTTTGTAATACATCGCATACTCCGACCTGAATTTGGTATTGTAAATCTCCGCTTCTTTTTCTATAATAACGTGAGTTCGATGTAACAAGTTGTTGAATATTAGTATTTTATTTTCGCAGGAGCCCTCACCCCGAACCCCTAAGGTTTCCCTCTGAAAGTCCTATATCATCCTCATTATCAGGATCTATTGTAAGAGTCAGCTGTATTAATCCCAAATAATCTCTGTTTTCCCACAGCGCCGAAAGCGTTTTCATCAGCTCTTCTTTGTGCTGCTTTTCATTTTCATCTTTGTACAAATCAGGGTGTATTTTTTTAGCCAGCTTTTTATAAATTTTTTGAAAATCGGCATCCGTATTTTTTATTTTATCACGTCGTTCTTTGGTTTCATACTCCTTCTCTGCCTGTTCAAAAGACTTCTGCTCTTCCTCCAATTTAGCGTCCATGAAGTCGAAAAAATTCTTTTTTAAAATGTGTCATTTTTTAAGTTTATAAAAAAAACGCAAATCACTATTAATAAATGATTTGCGTTTTTATTTTATTATTCAGAGTCTATTAACCAAGTGCCTCGGCTCCCCCCACAATCTCGAGGATTTCGCCTGTGATAGCCGCCTGTCGGGCTTTGTTGTACGTCAATTTAAGCTGATTTCGCAGTTCATTGGCGTTGTCCGTAGCTTTGTGCATGGCCGTCATTCTCGCACCGTGTTCCGAAGCAACAGAATCACGTAACGCTTTGAACAACTGGATTTTAAGCGAACGAGGGATAAGTTCTTTTACGATTTCCTCTTTCGAAGGCTCAAACAAATAATCGCTCGCTGCTTCTTTTTCTTCCTCTACCGATTGCAACGGCAAGAAAACTTCATCGGTGATAATCTGCGTTGCTGCATTTTTGAAACTGTTGTAAACCAACACAATAGTATCAAACGCTTCGGAAGTATAAAGTTCCATCAATTCTTCTGCGAGCTTTGCCGTGTCGGCATACGTCAATGCGTTGATAAGGTGCGTATCATGGTGGAATACTTTCCCCGTTTTTTTCAATACGTCATTTCCTTTTTTCCCAACGGTATAAAACTGCACGTCCAATCCGCTGTATTGAGTAGCTTCCAATTCGAGGGCTCGCTTCGAAATATTGGCATTGAAAGCCCCGCACAAGCCCCTGTTGGAAGTGATTGGTACGATGAGTACTTTTTTAATTTCGTCCGGACGAGCATTGTATTGGCTGTCGCTTCCCAAAGCAGAACTCAACTGTTCCAGCAATTGCCGTAGCTTGTAGGCGTAAGGCTTCATGGCGGTAACAGCATCTTGTGCTTTTTTCAACTTAGCAGCCGACACCATTTTCATAGCGCTGGTAATCTGCATCGTTGAACCCACAGACGATATTCTACTTCGTATCTCTTTTAAATTTGCCATTATAAGTGCAAAAGTTTACAAATGTTATTTTTATTTCGCGTATTTTTCCGCAATTTCTTTCGCCACAACTTCAAGTGTATCGGTAATTTCTTGCGTCAGCTGTCCTGCTTTGAGGTCATCCAATACGTTACGGTGCCGAAGATTCAAAAATTCCAGATATTCTTTCTCGAACGCTTTGACTTTATCCACAGGAACTTGTCGGAGCAAGTTTTTCGAGCCGGCATAGATGATAGCTACTTGATTTTCAACCGTATAAGGGTCATTTTGTGATTGCTTGAGAATTTCCACGTTGCGTTTTCCTTTTTCGATAACGCCCATTGTAGCGGCATCGAGGTCGGAGCCGAATTTCGCAAATGCCTCTAATTCACGGTATTGGGCTTGGTCGAGTTTGAGCGTTCCCGCCACTTTTTTCATCGATTTGATTTGTGCCGAACCGCCCACGCGCGATACCGAAATACCTACGTTAATCGCAGGTCGCACGCCCGAGTTAAACAAATCCGATTCGAGGAAAATCTGTCCGTCCGTAATCGAAATCACGTTCGTTGGGATATACGCCGATACGTCGCCCGCTTGGGTTTCGATAATCGGAAGTGCCGTAAGCGAACCGCCGCCTTTTACAATTGGTTTGAGGCTTTCGGGAAGGTCGTTCATATTCTGAGCGATGCTGTCGTCGGCAATCACTTTAGCGGCACGCTCGAGCAAACGAGAGTGCAAGTAAAATACGTCTCCCGGATAGGCTTCACGCCCCGGCGGACGGCGAAGCAATAACGACACCTCGCGGTACGCCACCGCCTGCTTGGACAAATCATCGTAAATAATCAGTGCCGGGCGACCCGTATCGCGGAAATATTCGCCGATAGCCGCCCCCGCAAAAGGAGCGTATACCTGCATCGGGGCAGGGTCAGAGGCGTTGGCAGCCACAATCGTTGTATATGCCAAAGCTCCATTGTCTTCCAGCGTTTTGGCAATAGCCGCTACCGTCGATGCTTTCTGCCCGATGGCTACATAAATACAATATACAGGTTTGCCTGCATCATAAAATTCTTTTTGATTGAGAATCGTATCGATACAAACCGTCGTTTTTCCCGTTTGTCGGTCGCCGATAACGAGTTCGCGTTGCCCTCTCCCGATAGGAATCATCGCATCAACCGATTTGATACCCGTTTGCAAAGGTTCGTTTACAGGCTGACGGAAGATAACCCCCGGAGCTTTGCGCTCAAGTGGCATTTCGTAGAGTTTCCCTGTGATAGGCCCTTTCCCGTCGATAGCGTTTCCGAGTGTATCCACCACACGCCCTACGATACCTTCACCTACATTGATAGAAGCGATAAGCCCTGTACGCTTTACCGTATCACCTTCTTTGATATCGGTAGAAGAACCGAGCAGGGTGATCCCCACGTTGTCCTCTTCAAGATTCAACACGATGCCCTGCAATCCGTTGTCAAATTTTACCAATTCACCATATTGAGCGTTTGAAAGCCCGAATATACGAGCGATACCATCGCCTACTTGCAATACCGTTCCGACTTCTTCGAGCGAAGCAGTAGCATCGAAGTTTGCCAATTGTTCTTTTAAGATTGCTGATACTTCAGCTGCTTTTATCTCTGCCATCTTTGATGTTTTTTTATTTAGTGGTATCTCCCTTTCGGGAAATTTCTTACTCTGTTGTTATACAAAAAGGGTTTCCTTAAAGTCTTGTTTTAATTTATTCAATTTGAATGCCACGCTGGCATTGTATTGCACATCGCCGACTCTGAGAATAAACCCTCCGATGATATTCGGATTTACTTTATTCACGAGCGTAATGTTGGTATTGTTGGTAAGTGTTTCTACTTTTGCCAACACCTGTTTTTTCAGTTCGTCATCCATCGGCACTGCAGTTGTTACCTCTGCAATTTGATGATTTTTGAACGTATTGTATTGATTGACAAATTTTTCTGTAATAGGATAAAGTATCGGGAGCCTTCGGTTTTCAATAAGGAGCCTAAAAAGTCCTTTCACTTCATCGGTTACATTGGTAAATATTTTCTCGAGTACATTTTTCTTGACTAATGTCTTTACGATAGGCGACATCAGGAGGCGCTGTAACTCTTTATTGTTCTTAATTGTATTGTGTACGAGCGTAACATCGGCATATACCTCATCAAGTTTATTTTGCTCAATAGCATAATCCAGCAATGCTTTGGCATATCGGTTGGCGGCTCTGTTTCCTTGTATCATCTCGGTTTAGTTTAGCGTAGCGTCTTTCAAAAAATCTTTGATAAGGTTGGCTTGTTTGTTTCCGTCGGCAAGTTCGTTCTGCATTACTTTTTGGGCTATTTCGATAGATAGCCCCGCTACTTTCTCTTTGAGTTCGGCTACGGCAGTTTTCTTTTCAGCTTCAATGGCCGTTTTGGCTTGAGCGATGAGTTTTTCCCCTTCTTTTTGGGCTACATCTTTAGCTTCGGCTACAATTTTGTCTTTTATTTCTTTGGCTTCCTTAAGCATAAGGTCGCGTTCGGCACGGGCTTCGGCAGCCAAGCGTTCGTTATCAGCTTTGAGATTCGCCATTTGTTTACGCGCTTCCTCGGCGGCATCAAGAGCGTTATTGATAGAGTCTTCACGTTCTTTTACGGCGGAAAGAATGGGTTTCCACGCATATTTTGCCAATAAGAAAAATAAAATAGCAAAGATGACCGTTGCCCAAAAAATCAAACTTTCAGGATGTGTAGGGTTCATTGTGAATGATATTATTTTAAGTTATATTCGATAATTTTTTTCCAAATAAAGGTAACTGCCTTACAACCAACCGTTGTAAAGCAGTTATTTTCATTATTCTGCGATAAGAGCCACAACCACAGCAAAGAGGGCAACACCCTCGATAAGTGCGGCAGCAATAATCATCGCAGTTTGAATTTTTGAAGCTGCTTCAGGCTGACGTGCAATACCTTCCATAGCTGCTGTACCGATTTTACCGATACCGATTCCGGCTGCCAAAGCGGCGATTCCGGCTCCAATTCCTGCTAAAGTTACCATAGTGAATAAAATATTAAATAGTTAAAAAATAATGTTAGGGGTTCGGGTTCGGGTTTTAGAGGTTGGGGGGGGCAGATTCGCTTCTAAACCCTAACCTCTGAAACCTAAACTCAATGATGCTCTTCTTCTACCGCCTGCCCGATAAATAGCGCCGAAAGCAACGTAAACACATAGGCTTGCAGCACTGCCACCAACAACTCAAGGGCGTTGATGAACAAGGCAAATAGTATCGATACGGGTGAAACCCATACCGAACCGAATATGAAAATCAATGAAATTAAACTCAATATAATAATGTGTCCTGCCGTAATGTTGGCGAACAAACGCACCATTAATGCAAACGGCTTGGTGAATATCCCTAATATCTCCACGACTATCATCAGCGGCAACAACCATACGGGAACGCCCGGCGTGGCAAAAATGTGTCTCCAATAATTTTTATTACTGCTGAAAAGCGTGATGAGAAGCGTCATTACCGCCAGAAATCCGGTGAAAATAATATCGTTGGTCAGTGTGCTTGAAAACGGAAAGAACGGAATGAGTCCGAAGAGGTTTCCTATCCAAATAAGGAAAAATACCGTCAGTAAATACGGCATATAGCGCTCGTATTTCTTTTTGCCGATATTCGGAATGGCGATGTCGTTGCGCACAAAAAGGATTATCGGTTCAACAAAAGCAGCTAATCCTTTCGGTGCCCGTTTATTCTTTTTGTAAGAATTTGCTACGGGAATAAACACGGCAAGCATCAACAAAGAAGCCAAAACAAGCGAAAATACGTTCTTCGTAATGGAAAAATTAAGCGGACGGCTGTTGATTACTTTGTGTTCTTCATCGTATGCTACGCTCCCGTTGGCATCCGCGTAATAAACTTCTTCGTGATAGCGAACAAATTTTTGTCCTGCGCGTTCTACCGCTACTTTACCATTGTTATCGTGATGAAATTCGCTCGACATAAATGTTACCAATCCATTGTCCGTCCAAAGGATTATAGGAAGTGCAAACGAAATAGCACGCCCGTTCCAATCGCCCACGTGAAACTCATGCGAATCACCGATGTGGTGCATAATCATTTCGGTAACGTTCCATTCTTCGGGTTGATTATCAGTCGTTTCGGCATCAGAAGCCGCCGCCAGATTAGGAAGCAAAAAAAGTATTGGTAGAACTATCGTACGTATTATTCTCTGGACAATCATTTGTATTTATATAATAAAAAAATTGTGTGTAACTTATGTTTTTGCAAAATTACATTTTCAAATGAATTATTGGAACTTTTCGCCGGTTTTTTTTCATTTGAATATGTTAAAGTTGTTTTTTAGAAAAATTCTTTCGCTTTTACACCTATATATATGTACTACATATCGTTTTTTTGAATTTGCAATAATCGAACCGCAAAATACGCCTCAATGGCAGTCAATAAAAAATAAGGAGGCATGAAAAACATTATTTCTGCTTCAGGATTTTCTGCTTTTCCACCCACTAAAGGGAGTAAGAAAAGTACCGTACCTACCAAACGGAACAAGGAACTTCCTAAAAACGCAAAACCTGTATATTTTGGTGCAATATAATATACCGTGAGAATAAATCCAAGCACAAATACCGATAGCACACCGTGAAAGACATATATCAAACGGACTCCGCGATATAATGTAATTCCTTGTGAATCAACAATTTGTTGAGCAACGAAATACATCATCACGGTAATCGCTACAGTCAGAATTAAAAAATAAGCCGCTGTCTTCATCGCTCCTTGTCCTGCATTTTTTTGACTTGTACAATTACCCAATACAGCGACCCGAAAACGCCCGAGAGCGAGCATGTGACCGTAAAAAACGGTTGCCAATCCGGGAATTTTCCGTCGAGCCGGGTTCCTGCCCAAACGGCAAACGCAATGACTGCCGCCATCTGCAATCCGATGTTGGAAAATTTAATCCATGTATTGAGATTGCCAATGGGGCGTTTGTTTTTTTCTGCCATTAGCGGCATTTATTTGGTTTTTATTTCGTCTGCTTTTACGCTAGGCGAAGATTTGCCCTGTCCCATTTTACAAGCTACATTGAATATCGCTCCGGGTTCTATGGAAAGTTTGCCTACCTCTACATCTCCTTCAATATAAGCGGTTGATTTGAGTGTCAATACATTTTTCACGAGTATATTACCTTCGACACGCCCTTCTACATCAGCATTTTCGCAAATGACTTTTCCTCGGATGACGCCATTTCGCCCGATAACCAAGCGTCCTGCGGTTTGTATTTCGCCTTCCAATTCGCCATCAATCCGAAAATCCGATTTTGAAACCACTTCGCCTTTGAATTTGGTTTCCGCTACAATACGGTTGCTCCCGTTACCTCCGCTGGTGTTCTCTGCCATACCTTTTTTATTTTCTTTGAACATAATTTTGGAACTTTTGTTTTTAATGAAAAAATGATTTTCCAAAAATAAAACTTTTCTTCTAATACTAAAAACTATTCGGTTAGTTTTTCTCTTAAAACATCTGATTTTACAAAAAATCCCGAGTCGGTAAATCTTCTCGGGATTTTTGAAAAATCAATATTATATGGTATTTATGCCTTATTCATCTGCGTAAAATATTTAAAAAAATACGGAATTGTTTCGATTCCTTTGAGGAAATTGAATATTCCGAAATGTTCGTTGGGCGAGTGTATCGCATCGCTATCCAGCCCAAATCCCATCATGATAGACTTGCTTCCCAATTCTTTCTCGAAGAGCGCAACGATCGGGATGCTTCCCCCCGAACGTACCGGGATAGGCTCTTTGCCAAATGTCTGTGTATATGCTTTGGCAGCCGCTTGGTAGCCAACCGTGTCGGTAGGCGTAACGTAACCTTGTCCTCCGTGATGCGGTTTTACGCTTACGCGGACTCCTTCGGGGGCAATGCTTTCAAAGTGCTTTTTGAACAATTCGGTGATTTCTTCCCAATCTTGGTTAGGCACGAGCCGCATGGAAATTTTGGCGAAAGCCTTACTCGGAATGACTGTTTTTGCTCCTTCGCCTGTGTAACCGCCCCATATACCATTCACGTCGAGTGTCGGGCGGATAGAATTGCGCTCGTTGGTCGAATAGCCGTTTTCTCCATATACTGCATCAATGTCAAGTGCTTCTTTATACGCCTCGAGGGAAAAAGGTGCTTTTGCCATTTGTTGGCGCTCGCCGGCAGAAAGTTCTTCTACCTTATCGTAAAATCCGGGGATAGTTACCCTGAGATTGTCGTCGTGTAACGAAGCTATCATCTTGGAAAGCACATTGATAGGATTGGCTACCGCACCGCCATAAAGCCCCGAATGCAAATCACGGTTTGCTCCTGTTACCTCCACTTCTACATAGCTGAGCCCTCGCAATCCTGTTGTGATAGACGGAATGTCGTTGGCTATCATTCCCGTGTCGGAAATAAGGATGACATCATTGCGTAGCTTCTCATGATTTCGGGCTACGAACCAAGCCAAACTTTCTGACCCTATCTCTTCTTCACCTTCAATCATAAATTTCACATTACAAGGCAGTTGCCCTGTTTGGGTCATCAGTTCGAGGGCTTTGACGTGCATATACATTTGCCCTTTGTCATCGCAAGCTCCCCGTGCGAATATCGCTCCCTGCGGATGCTTCTCGGTCGTGCGGACGACGGGTTCAAAAGGGTCTGAGTTCCACAATTCAAGCGGGTCGGCAGGCTGTACATCATAGTGCCCATAAACCAATACGGTGGGCAGTTTGGGATTGATGATTTTTTCGCCATAAACGATAGGATAACCCGGAGTTTCGCATAGTTCTACCGTGTCGCAACCGGCTTTGAGAAGCGCTTCTTTGACCGCCCCTGCAGTATTGATAACATCCTGAGAATGAGCCGAATCGGCGCTAATAGACGGCAGACGAAGTAATTCTATGAGTTCGTCGACAAATCGCTGCTTGTTTTTCTCAATATAGTCTTGTACGTTTTGCATGTTGATTTTATTAAAAAATAATAACCCCAAAGATACGGAATTTTATTATTCGGAAAAGCATTCATCCGGACAAAAGTTTTTAGAAAATAGCTGTTAGGGTTGTTAGGACATGTTTTTTTGAGGTTTTCCAATTACGCTTCAGGCTGATTTTCAGCTGTTTTGTGATAATAACTCCAGATTTTTTCGGCACGGCTGCTTCCGATAAGCTCGTTCAGCTCTTTGCGTGAGGCTTCTTTTATTCGTTTTACGGATTTGAAATGCCTCAATAGCATCTCGCGGGTTTTCTCGCCTACCCCGCTGATGTTGTCAAGTTCGGATACGATAGAGGCTTTGCTTCGTTTCTGGCGATGAAATGTAATCCCGAAACGGTGGGCTTCATTGCGAAGTTGTTGGATTATTTTGAGCGTTTCGGATTTTTTATCCAAATACAACGGAATAGTATCTTCGGGGAAAAATATCTCTTCCAGCCGTTTGGCGATGCCGATGATGGCTATTTTACCTCGCAAATCCAAGTCGTCCAACGCCTTGAGTGCCGATGATAATTGTCCTTTACCACCATCGATGACGATGAGTTGCGGCAACGGCTGGGCTTCGTCGAGCAGGCGTTTGTAGCGGCGAAATACAACTTCTTCCATAGACGCAAAATCATTAGGGCCTTCTACTGTTTTGATGCTGAAATGCCGATATTCTTTCTTGCTCGGTTTGGCATTTTTAAATACGACGCAAGCAGCCACAGGATTTGTGCCTTGTATGTTTGAGTTGTCAAAACATTCGATATGTACGGGAGGCGATGACAGGTGCAAATCGCGTTGCATTTGCGACAAAATACGATTGGTATGTCGTTCAGGGTCAATGATTTTCTCTTGTTTGAACCGCTCTTGCCGGAATAATTTCGCATTGCGAAGCGAAAGTTCAAGCAATTGATGTTTGTCCCCTTGCTTGGGAATCGTCAGCTGTAATGCTTCGGGCAATGTTACCTCAAAAGGAGCGATGAGTTCTTTGGAATTGGAATGAAAACGCTCACGGAAATCCAAAATGGCCAATTCTAAGAGCTGGCGGTCGGTTTCCTCGAGTTTCTTTTTGATTTCGATGGTGTGGGCTCGGACGATAGCCCCGTAAGCTACTTGTAAGAAATTGACATAGCCGTATTCTTCGTCGGAAACAATTGAAAATACATCCACATTGTGAATACGAGTGCTTACGATGGTCGATTTGGCTTGGTAGTTTTCGAGCACTTCGAGTTTTGATTTGATTTGCTGAGCTTCTTCAAACCTCAATTCGGTTGCCAATTGCTGCATTTGCTGGCGAAAACGCTTGATGGAATCACCGAAATTGCCTTTGAGAATTTGTGTAATCTCAGCAATATCGTCCATGTAGTCGGCTTCGGATTGTAGGGCTTCACAAGGCCCTTTGCAATTCTTTATGTGATATTCCAAACAGACTTTGTACTTTCCGCTTTGGATGTTTTGTGCTGACAAATCGTAATTGCAGGTCCGTAACGGATAGAGTTCCCGAATGAGCTCCAGAAGTGTCCTCACGATAAACTTATTGGTATATGGTCCGAAATACAATGAGCCGTCTTTGATAACCCGGCGGGTAAAAAACACTCTCGGAAAAGGTTCTTTCTTGACGCAAATCCACGGGTAGCTTTTATCGTCTTTGAGTAAAATATTGTATCGGGGTTGGTATTTTTTGATGAGATTGTTTTCGAGTAACAACGCATCACTTTCCGTTTCCACGACGATGTACTCGATACGGACGATTTTTTTGACAAGCATGCGTGTTTTCCCCGAATCATGCGTTTTCGTAAAATACGACGAAACCCTTTTTTTGAGATTCACCGCCTTACCTATATATATAATGGAGTCCGTTTTGTCAAAATATTTGTAAATACCGGGCGAGTCGGGCAACGTCTGTAATTGTATATCAATAGATGTATCCATACCACAAAAATAATACAAATATAATTTTGTACGGTTTTTTCAGCAATAAATCCTCATGGAAATGTATAAATAGCGCTCATTCCTCCTATTTTCGGCTGTTTCTTCCACAAAAAATACACTTTCATTTTGTAGATTCCGTTTGAGGCTGTATATTTGTCGGCACTAACTAAAAAAACATTGTCTACAACTATATCACATACCACTACATTTGCAGAGGCTTATCGGGATTTTAAACAAATTACCAAAGCGGGACTCTCGGCGAGTGTCGTGTTTTCGTCTGTCGCAGGTTATTTGCTTGGGGCTGATACGGTTTCTTTATACGTGTTGTTATTACTGGCTTTCGGCGGATACTTCATGGTCGGTGCCTCCAACGTATTCAATCAAATTATCGAAAAAGACTTAGACGCGCTGATGAACCGCACCAAAAACCGTCCTATTCCCACAGGGCGTATTTCTGTTCCCCTCGCATTGTTTATAGGCGGTGTGTTCATCATAGCAGGACTTTCTTTGCTTGCCATTGTCAATATGAAAACCGCCATGTTTTCAGCGATATCGGTATTGCTTTATGTGGGATTTTACACACCCTTGAAAACCCGCACGCCACTATCGGTTTTTGTAGGAGCTTTCCCCGGGGCAATTCCTTTTATGCTCGGCTGGGTCGCTGCAACCAATAATTTCGGCATCGAAGCAGGTACGCTGTTCATGATACAATTTTTTTGGCAATTTCCTCATTTTTGGGCTATCGGCTGGCTGTTAGATGATGATTATAAGCGGGCAGGCTTTAAGCTGTTGCCTACCGATAAAAAAAGTAAAAGTACCGTTGTACAAATCATTATGTACACGATATGGATGATGCTTGCGGCTGTATTTCCTGCCTTTGGGTGGACAGGCGATTTACACCTTTCCCGGCTTGCCGCCCTGATAGTTACTTTACTCGGTTGTATGATGCTATGGCAAGCTTTCCAATTGTACAACCAACTTACGCAGCAAGCCGCACGCAAACTCATGTTTGCAAGCGTCATATACATTACACTCATACAAATCGTATATGTAACTGACAAATGGATTCGGATATGGATAGTATAACGACATTTACAAAAAAAGAAAAACGAGCCAAACAAATGATGCTTTGGTTTGGTATCGTCAGTATTTCGATGACCTTTGCCGGGCTCACGAGCGCCTATGTGGTCAGCGGAAGCGGACGCCCCGATTGGTTGTATGATTTGGTAATTCCTACGTATTTTTATATCAGTACGGCGGTGCTTCTTATGAGCAGTCTGCTTTTTTGGTATGCCAAAAAATGTATCCGGCAATCGCAGCACAGTACAGCTACGGCATTACTTTGGACTGTTTTTGTTCTTGGAGTCGTATTTATCGTACTTCAATTTCTTGGTTTTTCCGATTTCGTAGCACAAGGGTACTATTTCACAGGAAGCGAAAGTAATATTACCGTTTCGTATATTTACGTCATTGCTTTTTTACACATCATGCACGTGGTAGCAGGTTTGATAGTGATACTGTCCATACTTTACCGCCATGCCCAACGAAAATACAACTCCGAAAACATGCTCGGTATAGACCTCGGACTTACTTTTTGGAATTTTCTTGACCTATTGTGGTTGTACTTAATAATATTTTTTTATTTTTACCGCTAACTTTCTAAAAACACTAACTTTAAAAACTGATATTCACTCACTATGGAAGCAGCAATTGCAAATTCTGAAAAAAAACAAACGCTCTGGGGCGGCGGCGATGCACAGCCTTTCGGGGTTAGCTACGGCAAAATGATGATGTGGTTTTTCATCGTGTCCGATGCCCTTACCTTTTCGGGTTTTTTGGCAGCTTACGGGCTGATGCGTTACAAATTTATCGACATATGGCCTATAGCCGATGAAGTATTCACCCACATTCCGTTTTACCATGGGGCACCACAACCGATGATTTTTGTCGCTTTTATGACCTTTATCCTCATCGCTTCGTCGGTAACGATGGTATTGGCGGTAGATGCCGGACATCAAATGAAACAGAAAAAAGTAGCCCTCTACATGCTACTAACTATCATTGGCGGACTTGTCTTCTTAGGCTCACAGGCTTGGGAATGGGCGACTTTCATCAAAGGCGAATTTGGTGCCGTAGAAACCAAGGCAGGCAACATCTTACAGTTTGTCGATGCTAAAACAAACCGACAAATCGCTCTCGCCGATTTTGTAAAAACCTCAGAAAACGACCGTACACAACAGACTGCAAGCCAAGGCGTTTGGTTTATGAAAGAAAAACCATTGCCCGACTACCGAGTCGCCGATGTAATAACCTCTTTCAAAGCGAATGACAACCTGCTTGTACGTACCGAAAAGCTCAATGCCGACGGACACAAAACCGTGCTCTCGCGTGCCGAATCAATCAAACAAATGGAAAATGTACGCTACGTAGTGCAAGGGGCAAATCTTATCCATAACGAATACGGACACCGCCTTTTTGGAAATTTCTTTTTCTTCATCACAGGGTTTCACGGATTTCACGTATTCACGGGAATCCTAATCAACACCATCATTTTCTTCAATGTGTTACTCGGAACTTATGAAAAACGAAAAAGCTACGAGATGGTTGAGAAAACAGGACTTTACTGGCACTTCGTTGATTTGGTTTGGGTATTTGTATTCACTTTCTTCTATTTGGTATAATCGTAAAAAATCGGAAATCATGGCACACAAAGAACATAAATTGGAAATATTCAGAGGAGCAATCAAGTTCAAATCCAATGAACAAAAAATATGGGGCGTACTCATTTTACTTTCGGTCGTAACCGCTATTGAAGTTGTTTTAGGAATTATCCGTCCCGAATTCCTGGAAACTAAGTTCCTCTATATGAAGCTTCTGAATTGGATATTCATCATCCTCACCATCGTCAAAGCGTACTACATCGTGTGGGATTTTATGCACATGCGCGACGAGATGAAAAGCCTCAAATACGTCATCGTATTACCGCTGTTGGTATACGTGCCGTATCTGCTCTTTATTTTCTTGACAGAAGGAAACTATATCCACGAAACACTTAAAAACAGTTTTGTTACTTGGAATTTTTAAAACAATACTCAAGTATTTTGTTTAATCGTTAAACGAAGATTACTGCAAAAAACCAAGAACGATGAATGTATTCTATGTTCTTGGTTTTTGTTTTTCATATATCTTCTGCAAATTTCCTATCTTCGCCGTCTATTTACCTGATTTTACATCTTATGAGAAAGACATTGTGGTTTGTTTGCCTTTTGGCAACTTCTCTTATATACGGCCAATCGCATCCAAAATCATCTGCCGAACTCTACGACGATATGCTGCGGATTCGCAATTACGGAAGTGCTATGTACTTAGCCGCACACCCCGACGACGAGAATACGCAAGTCATCTCGTGGCTCGCTCACGCTAAGCATTTGGATGCTGTATACCTATCGCTTACACGCGGCGATGGCGGACAAAATCTTATCGGGACGGAAAAAGGCGAATTACTTGGACTCCTCCGTACACAAGAATTACTCGAAGCACGCAAAACCGACAAGGGCAGGCAATGGTTTACCCGAGCGGTCGATTTCGGTTATTCCAAAACTACCGACGAAACACTACGGATGTGGGACGAGCAAACACTGCTTTCTGATGTGGTTTGGGCGATACGGAAGAACCAACCGCAAGTCATCATCACTCGGTTTCACCCCGATTCCAACGGGAAAACCCACGGACACCACACCACATCGGCATTGCTCGCCATGAAGGCTTTTGATATGGCGAACGACCCCGATGCCTTTCCCGAACAACTTCAATACGTGTCACTCTGGCAACCCAAACGGATGTTTTTCAACATGAGTTGGTTTTTCTACGGAAGCCAAGAAGCCTTTGATAAAGTAGATAAAACAGGGAAATTCCCGGTCGATACAGGCATCTATTATCCCCATTTGGGAAATTCAAACAACGAAATCGCACTTCGGGCTCGTAGCAAACACGCCTGCCAAGGATTTGGAGCTGCCCTCAACAGAGGTTCGCAAACCGAATGGTTCGAATGGCTCAAAGGAAGCAAACCCAAAAACAACGATATTTTTGAAGGTATTGATTTTCAATGGAATATACAAGAAATTAATCCGTTGATGGATAAATTAATCCATGATTTTGATTTTCTTTCGCCTGAAAAATCACTGCCGTTACTCTTGGAAATTTACGATTTGGCAAGAAAAAACAACGCCAATTCCATAAAAATAAAAGAAATTGAAAATCTTATCGCCAACATACAAGGGTTTTATTTCGAATGGGTTACGACTGAAGAATACGGCGTAAACGGACAATCTGTCGCGACAACTCTCGAATTGACCAATCGCAGTTCCAATACCGTAAACGTAACGGTTGGAGGCGGACAGTTATTGAGTATCGCCCCCAACGAAAGTCGGAAAATTCGTCAGCCGTTTGTCATTAATTCCGACGTATATTCCGTGCCGTATTGGTTGCAATCACCTGCGGTAGCGCAATTTTATCCTCAAGGAAATCCTCATGAAAGAGGTGTGTCCGAAAATCTTCCGCTGTTGTCCCAACACATTGCTCTGAAAGTAAACGGACACACGATTACTTATGACGTTTTTTTAAAAAATAAAACCGTCAATCCGGCGGTGGGCGAGCGCTACCAGCCTTTTTATGTCGTGCCTGCCGTTGTTGCCGATTTTTCGGAAAGCAGTTATGTATTCCGCGAAAGCGAAAAAGAAATCCGTTTGAACCTACAATCGTGGGAGGATAACGCTCAGGGAAATGTACAATTAATCTCAACAAACAATGCTTTTTTAACAGAAAAACAACCTTTTTATTTTCGTAAAAAAGGCGAGCGAAAAGCATTTGTCTTTACAGTCAATCCTTCTTTTTTAAAAGAAAAAGATACTATAAAAGCGGTTGTAACTACCGAAAAAAGCGTTTTTTCAAAGTCGATGCAAGTAGTAAATTATCCGCATATCGACAAACAAATTTGGATACGGGAAGCAACCGTTCCGTCTGTCAAAATTAACATAAAAACGCTGCCGCTACGAGTTGGCTATATCGATGGTTCGGGCGATGCTGTTTTGCCATCGCTTCGCTTAATTGGCATTGATGCAAAGCGTATTCCGAACGAACATTATTCGTTTGAGGAATTTCGCAAATACGATGCTATTGTGTTGGGTATCAGAGCATTTAATGTAAATGAAATCTTGCCTTTTCACACCGCAGATTTGTGGAAATATGTGCATGAAGGCGGAACGGTCATCGTGCAGTACAACACCAATAGCGATTTGCTCACGCCCAATATCGCCCCAACACCGCTCAAACTCGGGCGTAAACGCATCGCTGAAGAGGATGCTCCGCTGAAAATCATCGCTCCAAAACATAAAGCATTGCGTTTTCCGAACATCATTACGCAAACTGATTTTGAAAATTGGGTGCAGGAACGCGGACTGTATTTTGCCGAAGATTGGGGCAAAGAATATACACCGCTACTCGAAGGGAACGATACAGGCGAACGGGCAACAAAAGGAATTCTTTTGGTAAACCATTATGGCAAAGGATATTATGTGCAAACAGGACTTTCGTTTTTTCGGGAATTACCGGCGGGTGTACCGGGTGCATATCGGCTATTTGTGAATCTGTTGAGCCTTAGCCAAGAGGAATAAAATAAAATTTATTTAGATTAGATATAAATAATTTTTTATATTTGCCGTCTAAATAAATTTTATACCATGAAAACCAAACTTTTAATTTTACTTGCCTTGGGGAGTTCTTTAGGAATATATGCCCAAGATGAACCTATAAAACTTGAAGGGGTTGAAGTGAAAGCTTCGAAAAAAGCTAAAGTAACTGAGAATGTGTCATCATCACTCCGATTGCAGACACCGCTCATTGCTATTCCTCAAAACATACAAGAAATTATCAGAGAAGACCTTGATGCCCAGATTGTTCTTAGCCTCAGTGATGGTCTTTTACGCAACGTAAGCGGTGCTACGCGCTTAGAGCATTGGGGGGATTCGTATGCACGGGTAAATATGAGGGGAAGCCGCGCGGCCGCATTCCTCAACGGTGTGAATGTTACGACCACTTGGGGGCCTTTAACCGAAGACATGAGTTATGTAGAGCGGGTAGAGTTCGTAAAAGGTCCTGCCGGATTTATGATGGCAAACGGCGAGCCGAGCGGTATTTACAATATAGTTTTGAAGCAACCTACAGGCAGGGATACTAATGGGTCGGTACGCTTCACTACCGGAAGTTTTGACCTTTACAGAGGTGAAGCCGATATTGACTCCAAAATTACCGGAAAACTGTCGTTTCGCATAAACTTGATGGGGCAGGAAGGTAATTCGTTCCGCAATTACGATTATAACAACCGTTACATCGCTGCGCCATCATTACGCTATGAACTTGACGAAAAAACAACGCTGACAGCACAGTACATATACCAAAAAGTGAAAATGGCAAACATAGGAACCGCCTACGTCTTCAGTACGGAAGGATATAAAACGTTCCCCAGAGAGTTTTCATTAGGCGATCCAAAACTTGAACCGAGCAAAATGGACGACCACACTCTAAACGTAAACTTACAGCATCGTTTCAGCGATGATTGGAAGTTGACATCACAGTTATCCTATTTCGAAAATATAACCGAAGGCAGTTCTCTTTGGATCAAAGGGACTCCTACTGCCACATCACTGGTGCGTTACGTAAGTATTTTCGATGCCGTCAATAAAATGAAATTTGCACAAGTATTCCTTAACGGAAAATTTCAAACGGGAAAAATAAGCCATACCATACTCACAGGACTTGATGCGGGGCTGAAAAATTATGTGGCAGACTGGTCGCAAGCCCACGATTTGGACACTGCCGCTGCTCCTTTTGACCTAACAGTAACGGCTTATCAAGCTCCTTCAAACGGATATCCCGAGTTCAATCGTTCCACACCGCTGGAAGAACGCCCGGGTGCATCGCGTATACAACAACGATATACAGGGCTTTATTTTCAAGACGAATTGGGTTTTTTCAACAATCAACTACGCCTGACTTTGGCGACCCGATACACCGATGCCGCTAACGACAACTACGGTAGGGTTTCCAAAGCCAGCCGATGGACGCCGCGTATAGGGTTGAGTTTCCTTTTTGACGAAAATACTTCTGTATATTCATTATTTGACCAAGCATTCGTACCTCAAGCGGGAATTTTACGCAATGGCGGAAACATAAAACCCATCACGGGTAACAATATGGAAATCGGAATGAAAAAAGATTTTTTCAACAAACGATGGAACGCCACTGCTTCTGTATACCAAATCGAGAAAAACAACCAACTCACTACCGATCCGGCAAACGCAGCCGGGGAAGCGTACTCCATCGTAATGGGGCAATCAAAGGCAAAAGGTGTTGAACTGGATGTGAAAGGGCAAATAACAGCTTCATTACGTGTCATACTAAATTACGCTTTTACAGAGAATACCATTACAAAATCCAACACTCCCAACATAAATGTAGGCGACCGGATAGCAGGATACGCAAAACATACGGCAAATACATGGATCAGTTATGAATTTCTTGACGGAAAACTAAGAGGTGCCGGTTTGTCTTTGGGCGGTACTTTTCTCGGCGACCGAAGCTCGTGGAACTGGAACGGCTCGGGACAACAAAAAATGGACGATTACAAAAAAGTAGACGGAGGTATATTCTGGAGCAACGAAAAGTTACATGTAGTGCTCAATATTTATAATATGTTCGACGAATATTTGTACAGCGGAAGCCCCTATAACAGCTACTATTATTATCAAGCAGAAGCTCCCCGCAACTGGCGACTGAGCGTAGCGTATAAATTTTAAAAGAAACAAGACTTTTAACAACTTTCCTTCTTGCTAAGGGAAGTTGTTATATCTAACAACACATCTATGTTTAAAAAAAAGAAATTATTCAAAAAAATAACAGGCAAACTGCATCTTTGGTTAGGTCTTACCATAGGTGTCATCGTGTTCATAGAAGGGATTACCGGTGCGTTGTATGTTTTCAAAGACGAAATACAAAACATCAGTCGGCAGAGCGCTATTTATCACGGAGAACCCAATCCCGAAACAAAGAAAACCTTACCGCTTTTGGTTTTGGAAGAAAAAGTCAACGCTTACACAAAAGAGAAGTATCCGGTACATTGGGTTTCTATCCCAATTGATAAAAACGAATCGTACCGCTTCTATTACTACGAGCGTAATCCTGAATCTTCGTGGCATTATTTTGACGAATTTATCATCTACAAGTCCGTTTACATCAATCCGTTTACGGGCGAAATAGTAGGTGTGTATGATGAGAAAAACGGTTTTTTCGGTATTGTCTTAGCCATTCATTTCTCATTACTGCTGTCGCGCCCCATAGGTTCTTGGGTGGTAGGCATTGCTACGCTGTCTTTCATCGTGATGCTCGTTACCGGAATCATTTTGTGGTGGCCTAAAAATAGGAATATGGCACGGCAACGTTTTTGGTTTCAGTGGAAAAACATCAAAAAATGGAAACGCAAAAACTACGATTTGCACAGCATTTTAGGATTTTACAGCTCTATTTTTGCCCTAATAATTGCTATAACAGGCGCTTTTTATGCGTTTCGGTTCATTCCGGCGGTGATTTATTTTATCTTTTCAGCAGGGCAAACCCAATACCCTGATATGTCGGTATATCGGACGACTTCGCCCGACAGTTTACGGGTTGAAAACAGGCTCGACCGCATTAGTGAAACCGTTGAAACTCTCTATCCAAAAGCGTATGGTTACAGCATTGATTTAGGACACGAACACCTTGACGAACACGAACACCCAACCTTCTCGGTTTATGTCGCACAGAACAAAGGCTCGTATTACATCAATAACGAAATTCATTTTGATGAAAATACAGGCGAAGTACTCTATAACCGTCCGCATTCAGAAAAAAATTTCGGAGAAAAAGTTATTTCCGCCAACTATGATATCCACGTAGGTGCTATTCTGGGGCTCTTTGGTAAAATCATTGCCTTTATCGTTTCCCTAATTTGTGCTTCACTTCCTGTTACAGGATTTTTAGTTTGGTGGGGACGCAATAATAAACAAAAAATAGCGAAAAAAACATAATCGACAGCCCCATAGTTGTCATTTGAGCAATTACAACCTAATTTGTCCAAATCAAAACATTCGTTCATACATATTTATTTGTATATTTGCCAAAATAAATCAAATGATGACAATGACAACAGCAAACATATTTCTAATGATTGGCACACCGCAAATCATAATTATTGTGATTGTGGTACTACTTCTTTTTGGTGGGAAAAAAATCCCTGAACTGATGCGCGGGCTCGGTAGCGGCATCAAGGAATTCAAAGATGCCTCCAAAGAAGATTCAAAAGACACGAAAAAAATAGACGAAAAGAAAGAAAATTAACCTATCCGTATCATTGGAGTTTTCCGAAACGTATTCTTTTTTTTCCGAAAGGCTTATCGCCTGGTATGGTGCGAACAAGCGCGATTTGCCGTGGCGGGAACATTCCGAGCCGTATAACGTATGGCTTTCGGAGATTATTCTCCAGCAAACCCGCGTGGCCCAGGGTCTTCCGTATTACAAACGAATGCTCGAAGCGTTTCCTACAGTAAAGCATTTGGCGGATGCCGATGAAGAGACCGTGATGAAGCTTTGGCAGGGTTTGGGCTATTATTCAAGAGCCAAAAACTTACACGCCACCGCTAAAATAATTGCCTGCCAACACAGAGGTTCGTTTCCTGAAACCTATGATGAACTCATAACTCTCAAAGGAATAGGCGATTACACGGCGAGTGCCATTGCTTCTATTTGTTTTGACGAGGCTCGTGCTGTTGTGGACGGAAACGTTTTCAGAGTGCTTGCCCGGGTGTTCGGGATTGATGTTCCCATTAACACCACCGAAGGCACGGCTCGCTTCAAGCAATTGGCTGAATTACTGCTCGACAAAGCACAGCCCGGCACGTACAACCAAGCGCTTATGGAATTTGGTGCCTTGCAATGCAAACCACAGTCGCCTGATTGTGAGCAGTGTGTGATGAATGACAAATGCAGTGCGTTGGCTGAAAATAAAATAGAATTACTTCCTGT
This sequence comes from Capnocytophaga sp., assembly GCA_030538675.1. GTDB lineage: Bacteria > Bacteroidota > Bacteroidia > Flavobacteriales > Flavobacteriaceae > Capnocytophaga. The sequence continues at coordinate 40,218 of JAUNTM010000002.1, read as the reverse complement.
CAAGCTAAAGAAAAACAGCATTCGCAAGCGGTATTTTAATTATGCCGTATTGATTGATAATCAAGGAAATACGATTTTGAGAAAACGTGTGGAAAAAGATATTTGGCAAGGTTTATACGAACCTCCTCTGTGCGAAACTGCCCGGACAGGAAGCCTCAAGGATGTCAAAAATTGGCTTGACCAGCGAAATATCCGCTATCAGAGCATTGATAAATTTTACCACAAACCGCTGATTCACAAGCTATCACATCAGCATTTGCAGTGCCAGTTTTGGATTGTACACACCCCGGATACTATCGCTGGAAGCATTGACAAAGAGCATCTTAAAAAATATCCGATGCCTGTTGTAATTGCTAATTTTTGGAATGAATTTGGTGGATAATCATTTTTTTATATATCTTTGGAAAAAATCATATATCATTATGAACGGGACACTGAATAAAGTAATGCTCATCGGTAGAATGGGGGAAGACATAAAGCTCACTTATTTTGACAACGGTAACTGTGTGGGACGCTTTTCATTGGCAACGGACGATGTATATACGAATAAAGCCACCAATGAAAAAGTTACCAACACCGACTGGCATACCATTGTGGTACGCAACAAGGCTGCAGAAGTCATCGAAAAATATGCTTCCAAAGGCGACCGTATCTATGTAGAAGGAAAGCTCAAACCTCGCCAATGGCAAGATAATGAGGGAATTACTCGTTATACGGTTGAAGTTCACGTTTCGGATTTTACGTTTTTGCAAAATAAAAAAGACCCTTCACCACCTTCGGAAAACAACAAATCTGACGAAAATTTAGAGGATAAAAAATTTCCTTTTTAATATTGTTTAACTAAATCTATTATTTTGGACACGGAGCCCCCGAGTTTATTATTTTTGCCTTTACTGATGACGGACGCCACGTTGTTGGTACAATTTGCCATATTTTTCGTGCTTTTGGCATGCTCTGCACTCATATCGGGTGCTGAAGTGGCACTTTTTTCACTTTCTTCAACTGAAATCAATACAGCTCGCGATAGTGATTCGCCCACGCAACAGCTGATAGTACGCTTGCTTTCCCGCCCCAAAAAACTCCTTGCTACCGTATTGATAGCCAATAATTTAATCAATATTTCTATTGTGTTGGTGTTTGTTGATTTGGGCGAATTTCTGTTTTCAGGTTTTGGCAACTACCGCATTTTTGATTTGGTGAGCCTTCGAAGCGTGATGGACATAGGGGTAGTTACTTTTTTCATCTTGTTATTCGGCGAAATTCTACCGAAAATATACGCAAATCGTAACAATTTGGCTTTTGCCTCGCGTATTGTGTATCCTATTTATGTACTTGATGTGATTTTTTCGCCATTGAGCGTCCCGATGCGGAATATGACTGTGTGGCTTCATAAAAAATTAGGCAAAAAATCATCTAATATTTCTGTCGGACAGCTTTCGCAAGCATTGGAATTGGCCTCTGCGGAAGATACAACCCACGAAGAAAAGAAAATATTGGAAAGTATCGTTTCTTTCGGAAGTACCGAAATACGCCAAGTGATGGTGCCTCGCGTGGACATCTTTGCCCTGAACGATTTGTTGCTGTTTTCGGAAGTTCTCGAACGCATCAAAAGCATGGGATATTCGCGTATGCCTGTTTACAGCGAACACTTGGACAATATCACGGGTGTTATCTACATCAAGGATTTGTTGCCCCACATCGACCGCGTTGATTTCGATTGGCTTAGCGTCAAACGTAAGGCTTTTTTCGTTCCTGAAAACAAAAAATTGGATGATTTGCTAAGCGAATTTCAAGAAAAAAAAATACATTTGGCAATCGTAGTTGACGAGTATGGAGGCACTTGCGGCATCATTACCCTCGAAGATATTATCGAAGAAATCGTAGGCGATATCAGTGATGAATTTGATGACGAAGACGTGATATATTCAAAATTAGATGAAAATACATTTATTTTTGAAGGAAAGACGGTGTTGAAAGATTTCTACCGGATTATGGATGTCAGCGATGCCGATGAAGACCGCTTTGAAGATACAAAAGGCGATGCCGAGACCCTCGCTGGATTTTTACTCGAAACGGCGGGGGCTTTTCCGCAGAAAAACGTCCCGATTACTTTCGAGAATTACACTTTTACGGTGGAAGCTTTTGACAAAAAACGTATCAAACAAATAAAAACTGTTCGCCATGTGGTATCGTAACTGTATCTTTTTTTTAGGAATTATCATGAGCAGTTGTGGTGGTGACACGCTCCCGAAGCCCAAAGCTGTACTAAGGCTTAGCTATCCGCAACCCCAATACGCAGAAAGCCACACCAGCGGGCATTGCCCTTTTACTTTCGAGATGAATACCATAGCCCGCTTATCGGAAAGACCACACAGTTGCGACCTCAACATCGAATACCCAACGATGAAAGCAACCCTCTATTTGTCATATAAAAAAGTTCATGGCGACATCCGAACGCTGCTCCGTGACGCCCAAAAATTTACCTTTGAGCATACTGTCAAAGCGGATAATATCGCTTCCACTCCTTTCGTGAACGACAGTACCAAAGTCTATGGTATGCTTTATCAAGTGTACGGCAATGCTGCCTCACAAGCCCAATTTTACGCAACCGATAGCACACAGCATTTTATCTCGGGTTCGGTCTATTTTAAGGCAGTCCCCAATTATGATTCGATACAGCCCGCTTCGCATTATTTGGAAAATGACGTAAAAAAACTAATGGAAACTTTGCGGTGGAAGTGATTTAGAAGAACCCTAACCCCTACCCCATGAGTCAAATTCAAAAAATAGAACTCCGGAATCTCAAAATCAACGATTACAAAGCCTTACGCGAAGCGATGACCGAATCGTACGGACAGTATGGCATGTATTGGAATGAAAAGGACATCAAGAAACTCTTGCGGATATTCCCCGAAGGACAACTCGTGATATTGGCAGACGGCGTAGTGGTGGGATGTGCGTTATCGGTCAAAGTAACCCAATTATTTGCCGAATCGAACCACACATATGTTGAAGTAGTGGGCGAAAACTTCAAAAGCCATCACAACGAGGGAAGTGTGCTGTATGGTATCGAAGTCTTTGTACACCCCGACTTTCGGGGACTTCGTATCGGGCGCCGGCTCTATGACGCGCGTAAAGAATTGTGCGAAAAACTCAATCTGCAAGGAATTATATTTGCAGGGCGCATTCCTCATTACAGCCAATATGCCTCCCAATTTTCTCCAAAAGAATACATCCAAAAAGTACAACGCAAAGAAATTTACGACCCCGTATTATCGTTTCAGCTAAGCAATGATTTCCACGTAGTGAGAGTTATTACCAACTATCTGGAAGATGATGTAGAATCGGCATACTACGCCGTGCTGATGGAATGGAATAACATTTATTACGAAAAAAGTCCAAAACTATTCAACAATAATAAGTCCACCATCCGTCTGGGACTTATCCAATGGCAAATGCGTTCGCTATCCAACTTGGATGCCCTGTTCGAGCAAGCCGAGTTTTTCATCGATGCCGTGTCGGGCTACGGTTCGGATTTTGCATTATTTCCCGAACTATTCATCGCGCCGCTGATGGCAGATTTCAACCATCTCTCAGAAGCCGATGCCATCAAAGAACTCGCCCGCTACGCCGAACCTGTTCATGAAAAGTTCAAAGAATTTGCCATCTCGTACAACATCAACATCATTACAGGAAGCCTTCCGTACTTGGACACTGCCGATAATTTGCTGTACAACGTAGGCTTTTTGTGCAAACGGGATGGCACTTCGGAAATGTACCGAAAACTACATATTACGCCCAATGAAGTAACCCATTGGGGAATGAGCGGCGGCAGCGAAATCAAAACTTTTGACACCGATTGCGGACGTATCGGCATCTTAATATGCTACGATGTAGAATTTCCCGAACTCTCACGGCTGATGGCTGATGAGGGGATGCAAATACTATTCGTCCCTTTTTTGACCGACACCCAAAACGGATATACACGAGTACGCCGCTGTGCACAAGCAAGAGCTATTGAAAACGAATGCTATGTCGCCATTACAGGTTGCGTAGGCAATCTGCCAAAAGTACACAATATGGACATCCAATTCGGGCAAGCCGCCGTATTTACTCCATCTGACTTTTCTTTCCCGACCAACGGCATCAAGGCCGAAGCTACTCCCAATACCGAAATGACGCTCATTGTAGATGTTGATATGGATTTACTCAAAGAATTGCACGAGTTCGGAAGTGTCCGCACGCTCAAAGACCGCCGTTTGGATTTATATGACGTCCGGCGAAAAAGAAAAAACTAAGCGAGTGATGAATCCAAACACACCGCTATCCACAACTCATCCTTAAAAAATTAAACTCCTTTATCCTCAAAAAATGAATTACATACTCTGCATAGAAAGTTCGGGAATCAACTGCTCGGTAGCCGTTGCAAAAAACGGAAAGCTGCTTGGGGAACTATCCGAAAATACGGGGAATTTTACCCATGCCGAAAAACTACACGTTTTCATTGAACAACTATTATCAGATTTGCAACTCTCTCATAAGGAACTTAGTGCGGTTGCCGTCAGTGCAGGACCCGGTTCGTACACAGGGCTGCGTATCGGGGTAGCTTCTGCCAAAGGAATATGCTATGCGCTGGACATCCCGCTGATAGCTATTCCAACACTTACAATAGTATCACAACAGACTGAAAATGAAATTATTATCCCAATGCTCGATGCCCGACGCATGGAAGTATACAGTGCTGTCTACGACCATTCGCACCAACTTTTGGAAGCCACTAAAGCTGTAATTTTAGACGAGAACAGCTATGCAGAATGGTTCAAAAAAAATCAAAAAATAACATTTATAGGCGATGGCGCTGCCAAGTTTGCAAAAATATGCCCGCACCCCAACGCTGTTTTTATCCCCGATGCCTATCCACAAGCCCGTGATATGGCAGCCTTGGCATACACTTCTTACCTACAAAACGATTTTGCCGACATTGCGTATTTTGAACCCGACTACTTAAAGCCATTTCATACAGGGAAATAATCCGATTCAATCGTAAAGGTCAGCAATTTTCTCATACACCCATTGCGATTCCCAACCTCGGTACAAAAGATAATCGGCGAGTTTCTTTTTAGCTTTCAGCGTGTTGGTTTCAAGAATTTGCGATGCTCTTTTTTCAGCAAGAGCGTGAAACGTTTCGTTGTATTCTGCCTCATCTATTTCCGAAAGAGCCAAGCGGATATTGACCGCCGAAATTTCCCGCCATTTCAATTCCTGCCGGATACGGTTTTTTCCCCATTTTTTCTGCCGGAATTTTCCCCTCGCAAAACTCTTGGCAAAACGGGTTTCATTCAGGAAGTTATGCTCAATCAAGTGAGCCACAATCGCATCAACCGCCAACGGAATCATCCCCATTTGCCGTAACTTATTCGTAACTTCTTTGTGGCAACGCTCTTGGTAAGCACAATACGCTTCGAGCCTTAGTTTCGCTTCGTCAACAGTATATATTTTCATGAAAAGAATATATTAACAGCTATTATTTTCCCATACGGGGAATGCTTCTCGTTACGCAAAGTGGACGAAAAATATGTTTTCTTGAGCCTTCATAACGTTCAAAATCAACACAAATAGTATGAAAAAAGACAGTTCTTACATGGATAAAAACTGTCTTTCTGTAATAATAAAATTTAAAAATCAATCTGCCAGTATAGTGGCTTTATTGTTATTGAACTCCAACGTACCGCCGTCAATCGACAGCAAAAACTCATTGGGCTTATCCCCTTTGATGAACCTTGAAGCTACGCTTTCTTTGGGTTGGATAGCACCATAGAGTTTTATATTTCCTTTGGTAAGAACGGATATAATAGCCGCGTGGTCGTTCAGCATTTGAAATTCACCATTGACGCCCGGCACAGACAAAGACGTAACATCTCCTTTGTACAAAATGGCTTCTGGTGTAACTATTTCTACTTTCATCTGTTTTCTATTCAATACAAACAGTGTTTCTGCTTGCGGATATTAGTTAATTTTCTACTTCTGCCAACATTTTCTCGCCTGCCGCAATAGCCTCTTCGATACTTCCTTTGAGGTTAAAAGCCGCTTCGGGCAAGTGGTCGAGTTCACCGTCGATAATCATATTAAAGCCTCTGATAGTATCTTTGATATCCACCAACACACCCGGAATTCCTGTAAATTGCTCCGCTACGTGGAACGGTTGCGACAAGAAACGCTGTACACGACGGGCTCGGGCTACGGCAAGTTTATCCTCTTCCGAAAGCTCTTCCATACCGAGAATAGCGATAATGTCTTGCAATTCTTTGTAGTGTTGCAACAGTTTTTTCACACGCTGGGCACAATCGTAATGTTCATTTCCGAGAATTTCGGGTGTGAGGATACGCGAAGTCGAATCAAGCGGGTCAACGGCAGGATAAATCCCGAGTTCGGCAATCTTACGCGAAAGTACCGTCGTAGCGTCCAAGTGAGCGAAAGTCGTCGCAGGAGCAGGGTCGGTCAAGTCATCCGCAGGAACGTAAACCGCTTGTACTGAGGTAATTGAACCCGTTTTTGTCGATGTGATACGCTCTTGCATCGCTCCCATTTCGGTAGCAAGCGTAGGCTGATACCCCACTGCCGACGGCATACGCCCAAGCAACGCCGATACTTCCGAACCGGCTTGCGTAAAACGAAATATATTGTCAACGAAGAAAAGAACGTCCTTTCCTTGTCCGTCACCGGCTCCATCGCGGAAATATTCGGCAATAGTAAGCCCCGAAAGTGCCACACGGGCGCGGGCTCCGGGCGGTTCGTTCATCTGTCCGAAAACGAACGTCGCTTTCGATTCTTTCATTACGTTTTTGTCAACTTTGGTCAAGTCCCAACCGCCGTTTTCCATAGAGTGCATGAACTCATCTCCGTATTTGATGATGCCCGACTCGAGCATCTCACGGAGCAAATCGTTCCCCTCGCGGGTACGTTCGCCCACACCGGCAAACACCGACAAGCCGCCGTGTCCTTTGGCGATATTATTGATAAGCTCTTGAATGAGAACGGTTTTCCCTACACCTGCACCGCCAAAAAGCCCGATTTTACCACCTTTGGCATACGGCTCGATAAGGTCGATGACTTTTATTCCGGTAAAAAGCACTTCGGTAGAGGTAGAAAGGTCTTCAAATTTTGGGGCTTCGCGGTGAATCGGCAATCCGTTAGCGCCTTCTTTGGGTAAGTTCGGCAATCCGTCGATACCGTCGCCGATAACATTGAACAAGCGTCCGAAAATGTCTTTCCCTACAGGTACTTGGATAGGGCTTCCCGTGGCAACTACTTCAGTATCACGGCTTAACCCCTCCGTAGAATCCATCGAAATGGCACGCACTACATCTTCCCCTATATGCGATTGTACTTCCAAAATTAATTTCGTACCATCGGCTTTTTTTATTTCTAATGAATCATAAATACGGGGTAACTGCTTGTCCGATGCAAATACCACATCAACCACAGCCCCGATTACTTGCGAAACTTTACCTATTTGTTGAGACATTACTTTATGTATGTTTTTAGTTTGTTTTAATTTTTGTGCGACATATTTTCTTTTCTCAAAGCTATATAGCGTAGCACTGTCGGCAAAGATAATTTTTTTCTGCAAAAAAGAAAAACTATTTTATTTTTTTGAATGTTAAATACGTTATACACACAAAAATGATTACTTGGCTTTTCCTAAAGCAATTGAGGAACTCTTGTTTTAAATTTAACATCAACTGTTTAGCAAAATATAGTAAAGTGGTGGTTTTATTATGCGATAGTGACTAAAATTGTACCCTCTTAAGGTTTCTACTTAGACGACAATCAACAAAAGCTCATCTTCACCTGCTAAATTACAAAAAATAAAATTGTTATTTTTGAACTCCAACTATCATCTAACCCTTCCTTTCTTTACCTCATCGAGGTAATTTTCAATATAATTTTCATATATAGCTTTTAATTTTTCACTTTCGCTCGCAAAATAGGCTACAGCATTTTCACTTGATTTTATATGTTTTTTTAATGCTTTAGTCGTTAGTAAGTACGCAATTGTAAAGTAAACTGACAGGACAGTAATTATAAAAAAATTAATTATTATTAATTCTTTATTTAATTGGTAAAAATCAGGATTCGAAATAGATTTTACGATGTTATATATCAAAAATATAACTGCTAAAAGATTTAAAGTTGCGATTACGTAAGATAGAATTTCATTCCTTTGAATTTTTAAAAGATCTTTTTTAAGTTCAGAAAATTCTTTTTCCTTAACATTTATTCTTTGGATTTTAAATAGTTTATAATTCCTTAATTCTTCATTTATTTTATCTATTTCTGTCATAGTTTTTATACATATATGTTGTGAAACAATTACACTTAACAAAAAAGACTTTATTACAGTTCAGAACTCTCCCTAAAAATCTTCGATGAAAAGCCTGAACTAAACAAAACTTTTTCCACTTACCAAAAGTACAATTTATTTAGTGATGTGATACTTTTTTTTACAACTATTTCTCAAAAAATAACCTTCTGTTCTGCATTGTATAAAACAGCATCAGCGGAACTTGATATTATTCAGTGGATTAAAACCAAAATACATTACTTTCTTTAATACGCCCGTTCTTTATTTCCTTCGTAAAAATTGATGAACGCACGGTTCACCACTCGGTTGCCGCCGTCGGTTGGGTAATCGCCTGTGAAATACCAGTCGCCCAAGTTGTGCGGACAAGCGATGTGCAAATTATCCACCGTTTGGAAAATCACTTCTACTTCCGAAGTAAAATCCGTAGGAAGTAATAATTGTGTTATTTTTTGTGAGATTTCTTCGTCGGTAAACGGCTCGTAAATCTCCTTCACGTAATTGACCACTTTGTCATCACTAAGGTCGATTTGTGTCAGACATTTGTCATATACTTCCTTGATAATGTGATAGGTGCCCCGTTCTTCGTGCAATGCCAACACGGCTTGGAACGCCACCAAATCTTCCAATCTCGCCATATCAATTCCGTAGCAATCGGGGTAACGGATTTGCGGTGCAGACGATACGACAACGATTTTCTTCGGATGCAACCGTCCTAAAATTTTCAAAATACTTTTTTTGAGCGTTGTTCCCCGCACGATACTGTCATCGACAATAACAAGATTGTCTCCTTTTTGTACCGAACCGTAGGTAATGTCATATACGTGGGCGACCAAATCATCGCGACTGCTGTCTTCGGTAATGAATGTCCGTAGTTTGGCATCTTTAATCGCAACTTTCTCAACCCGAGTTTTTTGCGAGAGGATTTCCGTCAGCCGTTCGGGGGTAAGGTTGTCGCCTTCGTTGAGAATTTGTTTCTTTTTGATTTCGTCCAAATGGCGGTCAGCTTCTTCTACCAAACCCAAAAACGAAGTTTCGGCGGTATTGGGAATGTACGCAAAAACGGTTTCGTTAAGATTATTTTTAATAGATTTCGCTACTCTCGGAAAAAGCAAATGACCGAGTTTTTTCCGTTCTTGATAGATTTCGGTGTCGTTTCCTCTCGAAAAATAAATCCGCTCAAACGAACAGGCTTTCCGCTCCACAGGTTCGGTAATTTTTTTAACAGAAACCTTTCCGTTTTTCTTGACGATAACGGCGTGTCCGGGTTCGAGTTCTTTGATTTTTTCGTAGGCAATATTGAAAACCGTCTGAATAGCAGGACGCTCCGAAGCTACCACTACGATTTCGTCATCTTTATAATAGTACGCCGGACGGATGCCTGCCGGGTCGCGAACTACAAACGCATCGCCGTGCCCGACCATTCCCGCCATAGCGTAACCGCCGTCCCAATTTTTGGCGGCGCGTTTGAGTATTTTGCTGATGCTCAAATGTTCGGCAATTAGCGGCGAAGCATCTTTTTTGCTGATGCCTTCTTTTTTGAATTTGCGGTAGAGTTTTTCCACTTCATCATCGAGAAAATGCCCGATGCGTTCCATTACGGTAATGGTATCGGTTTTTTCTTTAGGATGTTGCCCGATGCGTATTAGGTTGGCAAACAGCTCATTAACATTGGTCATATTGAAATTTCCAGCCACGATAAGGTTGCGGTGCATCCAGTTATTTTGTCGTAAAAACGGGTGAACGCTCTCGATGCTGTTTTTCCCGAAAGTCCCATAGCGGATATGCCCGAGAATAACTTCGCCGATGTACGGAAGTTGTTTTTTCTGCAAAGCAACATCGTCTTTCAATTCGGGAAATTGCTTCATTTCGGCATTGACACGTTCGTTGATTTGCGAAAAAATATCCTGAATGGGTTGGTTTTCGTTGGAACGGATACGGCTGATGTAGCGTTCGCCGGGCTGCATATCAAGCTTGATACTGGCAAGTCCGGCCCCGTCTTGCCCCCGGTTGTGCTGTTTTTCGAGCATCAGGTACATTTTATTGATTCCGTAGAAAGCCGAACCGTATTTTTCTTTGTAATACTCAAGGGGTTTCAGCAGCCGTATCAGGGCTATACCGCATTCGTGTTTGATGGCGTCGCTCATAATGGTTTGGTTTGATGTGGTTTGATGCCTTCGGCGTTGGATTTTTGTTTGATATTATTTGAAATTGTTCGATGTGGTTTGATTTTGTTCGATACCGTTTCAAACTGCCGAAGACAAATCAAATGCGAAACATCAAACGCCGAAGGCATCGAACTAAATCAAACTGCCGAAGGCACAAACGGCGAAGCCAGTCAAATTCTATGCTATTTTTATATCAAATTGTGTTAGTTCTCTAAATTGCAAAAGCCGTTTGAGCACTTCATCTTTGGTTAATGACAACATCCGCTCCGCTCCGAATTTTTCGACACAGAACGATGCCAGATTAGCACCGTAAATGACGGCATTTTTCATATTATTGAATGAATAATCTTCGGTTTTTGCCAAATATCCGGCAAAGCCACCTGCAAACGTATCGCCGGCGCCGGTCGGGTCAAATACTTCTTCAAGCGGCAGGGCAGGTGCGTAGAATACCATATCGTTATGGAACAGCAACGCTCCGTGTTCACCTTTTTTGATGACGGCATACGGAACACCCATCGCCATTATCTTCTGGGCGGCTTTCACCAAAGAATATTCGCCTGTGAGCTGGCGTGCTTCTTGGTCATTGATGGCAAGTACATCGGCGTGGGAGATGGCTTCGGCGAGCAAATCTTGCGTTTTTTCCATCCAATAATTCATCGTGTCGAGAATGGTCACTTTGGGTTTGGTTTCCATCTGCCGCAACACATCAAGCTGCAAGCCGGGGTGCAGGTTGCCAAGCATCAGCACTTCCGCATTTTTGTACTCGTCAGGAACTTTTGGGCGGAACTCACTCAACACATTTAGTTGTGTATCCATCGTATCACGGGTGTTCATATCATTGTGATAACGCCCGCTCCAAAAGAATGTTTTTCCACCTTTGATGTGGTCTATACCACTTATATCGACATTTCGCTGCTTGAGAATGTCAAGGTATTTTTGCGGATAGTCATCGCCTATTACCGACACTACCGCTGACTCTGTGCCAAATTGGGAAGCCGCAATACTGATGTAATTCGCAGCACCTCCCATCGTTTTAGATGTTTTTCCAAACGGTGTTTCGATAGCATCAAATGCCAACGTGCCGATGGTTAATAATCTGCCCATAGCTGTTTATTCTTATGGTAAAGTCAGATGTGTAAAATATCTGATTTGTTAGTTTTGGGCAAATGTAAGAAAAAAGTTTGAAAGAGATTTGTTTTTGAAGTTCTCGGCAGGACAAAAACATTCAAATGTATTGCCCCCATAGTTTATTCAGCAGTTTGGATAAATGCCAATTATTTTGACGGGATTACGTTTTATTTTTTTCGGTTCGCATCCCACAACCTTCTACCACCAAAACGATTTCTCCTTTCGGGGGATTGGCTTGGTAGTGGTTATGCAGGTTTTGTAGTGTATCGCGCCGGGTTTCTTCGTGGATTTTGGTCAGTTCGCGTGAGAGGCTTGCACGGCGTTCCGCACCGAGTATTTCGGCGAGTTCGGCGAGTGTTTTCACCAATTTATAAGGCGACACGTAGAAAATCATTGTCTTGGTTTCTCCGGCAAGGGCTTTGAGCCGGGTTTGTCGTCCTTTTTTGTCGGGCAGAAATCCTTCAAAAACAAAGCGGTCGTTGGGCAATCCGCTATTGACGAGTGCCGGCACGAACGCCGTGGCACCGGGCAGGCATTCCACGCCAACGCCCTGCTCCACGCAGGCACGCACGAGCAAAAATCCGGGGTCGGAAATACCGGGTGTTCCGGCATCGGTAATCAATCCCATCGTTTCACCCGATTGTATCCGCTGTACCAACGCATCTACCATTTTATGCTCGTTGTGCATGTGGTAGCTCTGCATTTTGGTGCTTATCGCGTAGTTTTTCAGCAACTTACTGCTCGTTCGGGTATCTTCTGCCAAAATTACGTCAACTTCCTTGAGAATACGCAAAGCTCTAAGTGTAATATCTTCAAGGTTGCCAACGGGTGTGGGTATCAGGTAAAGTTTACTCATTAGGCTTCATAGCGATTCACTACATATTGCATAAATCGGTCTTGGTATTCTTCTTTTCCTTTCCAATTATTATATATCGGTTTGACCTCTTGCTCGAGATAGATAACCGCCTCGGCGGCAGTTCCGAATCCGTTGAGTTTTTCGACAACCCTATTGTATTCGCTCTCACTCCCGATGAAAAGGTTTTTGATAAATGCCAATCGGTCATTGAGTCCTATTTGAGAAGATTTTCCAAGAGCGTCATTGATGGATAGCGGTTTTGCCTCTTCTTCCGTTTTTATTTCAAAACCTGGATGAGAAGGTGTTTGTGCAAGGATTTGGTCGAGCGAATCGGTCAAATGCTGTGATGCTTTCGTAGCTTCTTCTTCTGGCTTTATGACCCATTCAACCGTATCGTTGGTAGGTTGTTCCTCTACCACTGGTTCACCAACAGCGTATGGCGTGTCGAATTGAGGCAGGCTAAAAGCGGGTTCTTTGGCAGGTGCCGGTTCTGCAGAAGGACTATCTTCAGGTTCAGAAACAATTTGTGGCTCGTCTTGTAGGGTCGGTTGTTCTTGTAGCGGTTCTGGTTCTGCGACAGGTTCTGCGCGTAAGTCAGCAAAAGTAACTACTTCCGCAGGTTTTTCGGTTTCTATTATTGGCTCTTCTGTTGGTTCTTCTACGGTGTTGCGGGCAGGTTCGGTTATTTCTTCCTGTATGTTTTCTGCTTCTGTTGCGTCAAAATGTTCCCACGGATGATGATGAGGCGTTTCTACCACGGATTTTTCCTCAGAAATTACAACCTCTTCCTCTTCGGGCTTGGGTTGGCTTGGAAGAAGCTCGTCGGTTATAAAACGAGACGTTTTGGACATCGATACCTTAATATGGTTCTCCGAAGCACCGAGATGTTGGTAATATTTCTGTACAAAATTAAGAATCGTAATCTTTTCATTAAGTTTATTCGCTTGCTGCTTGAGTTCTGTCAAATCCCATTGCCCCTTGCTCGCTACGATATTTTCTGCTAAAGAAAGTAATTCTTTTTCCAATTGCTCTTTCATCGTTGTATGGTATTAATTTGTTAGCCGTAATTAGTATCTATTTTTTTGTTCTTAACCCGTTTTCTCAACCACCTATTGATAGACCCGTGTTTTCTTTTTAAAAAACAGGGAAATATTGGGTTTCAAAGGTACAACGATTTCTCTGAAAATAAAAACCTTCTAACCTACTATTTTCCACCAAAAAACCTAAATTTTTCTAAATAAAAAACAAATCTTTCGTTTGTTTCTAAATTGTAAATATAAAATTACCATTGTGTTACCTTGTTAAATTTGTTTGTTACCTATTTTTTATTATCTTTACATTTGCAAAAGCAATAAAGGTAGTTAGAAATTATTTAGTTAGTGTTTTTGCATGCTATGAGAACCATATACGCCAAAACATACCTTTTAAAACTATTATAATAATGAAGAAAAAGGACATCAAAATTCTGCTTGTCGATGATGAACCCGATATTTTGGAAATTGTCGGCTACAATCTTACTGCCGAAGGATATCAGGTAGTTACTGCCAAAAATGGTGCGGAAGCCGTGAAAAAAGCAAAAGCCGAACAGCCCCAACTCATCATCATGGATGTAATGATGCCCGAAATGGACGGAATTGAGGCGTGCGAACGCATCCGCAAGATACCCGAACTTTCCGAAACCGTCATCACGTTCCTCACCGCTCGGGGCGAAGATTATTCGCAGCTTGCCGGATTTGAAGCCGGTGCCGATGACTACATTACCAAACCCATCAAACCTAAAGTACTGGTCAGCAAAGTGAAAGCCTTACTCCGCCGTTTTAAAGATACGGTGGAAGAAGTGGGTTCGGTGGTCAAAATAGGAAGTCTTATCATCAATCGGGACGAATACAAAATCTCTCACGAAGGTGAAGAAATGATACTCCCGAGAAAAGAATTCGAACTGCTTTCACTCTTGGCTTCACGCCCCGGAAAAGTCTTCAAAAGAGAAGAAATCCTCGACAAAGTCTGGGGAAGCGAAGTGGTTGTCGGCGGACGTACTATTGACGTGCATATCCGAAAACTCCGCGAAAAAATCGGTGACGAACACTTCAAAACTATCAAAGGCGTAGGCTACAAATTCGCTAACTAACAAACGATGCGGAAACTCAAAAAATCGTACCGCTTCGCTCTGAAATCATCGTTGCCTATTTCGTTGATTTCCACTGTTTTGTTGGCGGTGTTTGCCTATTTTACGGATTTTACCGACGGATTTTCGCTGTGGATGCTCGTATTATACATTATTATATTGTACGTGATATGCTTTGCCGTGCTTCAATACCGCGTGGAACACTTCATTTACCGAAGGATACAGAAAATTTACAACGATGTGTCACTCTTGCAATCTACCGAAATCGAAAGCCGCCCCATTACGACCGACATCCGTGCCCTTAGCGACGAAATCAACAAATTCGCCAAAGGCAAAAAACTCGAAATCGAAACGCTCAAAATACGTGAAGACTACCGCAAAGAATACATCGGAAATATTTCGCATGAGCTGAACACGCCGCTTTTTACCGTGCAAGGTTACATTCTGACCCTGCTCGACGGGGCAATGGAAAATAAAGCCTTGCGCAAAAAGTATCTCAGCCGCGCCGCCAAAGGTGTCGAACGGCTCATCTACGTGGTGAAAGACCTCGAAATGATTTCCAAACTCGAAGCCGGAGAACTCAATCTTGATTATGAAGAGTTTAACATCGTAGAAACGATACAAAGCGTGTTCGATATGTTTGAAATGCACGCTGCCAAACGCCACATATCGCTCGTATTTGATATGCCGTATGAACGTCCTATTTACGTTTACGCCGACCGCGAACGCATACAGCAAGTGATTTCAAACCTGATTATCAACTCGATAAAATACGGAAAAGACAACGGCACCACCGAAGTGAGCCTTGAAAATGCTCCCAACGGGAGAATTATCGTCCGCGTAACCGATAACGGCGAAGGTATTGCCAAAGAACACCTTATCCGGCTGTTCGAGCGGTTTTACCGGGTGGACAAAAGCGGCAACCGGCAGGAAGGCGGCTCCGGGCTGGGGCTTTCTATCGTCAAGCACATCATCGAAGCCCATCGGCAGAAAATCTATGTAGAAAGCCTGCCGGGCGTAGGGTCAGAGTTTTCATTTTCCCTCGAAAAGGCGGAACAATTCGCGGAAATCGACGGGGACGCTTAAATTTTGCAATCCTGTGTAATTTTCAATTTTCTGTAATTTTTCCAACGAAAATTTGTCTTGTTTGCAATACGGAACGATGCCGTTTTCGTCTAATTTCTCGGCGAGATATTCCTGCTCAAACTGCCCCGGTGTGGGAATGAAAAAGGCTTTTTTCTCCAATTTTGCCAAATCCATCACAGTCGTGTAGCCGCTCCGCGAGACCACAAATCCGCTTTGGTTGAAGGCTTCTTCCAACTGCTCTGAATTCATAAAATTGTAAAAAAGAACGTTGCCTTTCTGTTCGGTTTTTTGTTCTTCTTCAATAAATCCTCTTACAAAAAGTACTTTTTCACCAACGTTTTCAAGTTGCGCTGTGAGCAATTCGTCGAGCATCGTGCGTTGCGGTTCGGGGCCGGAAAGCAGTATCATATACTCGTAAATTTGTGGCAAATCCCGCTTTTCCAAACGGCTCAGCGCCCCGATGTATTTCAGCGGAAGTTTCGTTTTTTTTAAGTGTCCGAGTTTGCCCGTGAGGTTGGGTTTTCCTTCGGTATCAGGCACCCAGCACGCATCGAATTTCTTAATAAAAGCCTGATGCAATTTGGTGCTTATCCACGTGGTGTTGCCGCTGAGAACCCGCAATTGATGGGTAATAAATACACAAGGTAACTTCTTGTGATACAGCCCCATACGGTTGTCGGAAATAACACCGTCAATACGGTGCGTTTTCACGATTTCTTTGAGTTTTTTGTGCTCTTTATTGATGGCTTTGATGAGCTTGTCCGAATCCATTATCATCTTCAGCTTGAAGAATTTCCCTTTTTTGGCGTACTTGATTTGGTACGACGGCAGTTCGATGGATTCCACTTCGGGAAATTCTTTCCGCAGCAATGCCAAAGCTACGCCATCGGAAGCAATCACGGGTGTAAAACCGCATTCGGAAAGGGCTTTGATGATGGGAATGCAACGCGTGGCGTGTCCCAAACCCCAATTCAGCGGGGCAACTAATATTCTCTTTTGCATAACTACAAAATTACACTTTTTTTTGGTAACCCATATTTCCTTATTTTTGCCAAATAATTAAATTAAAGTTGTGGGAAGCAAAAACAAACTCAAACGGTTTAAAGAAAACGAAACTTTTACGAACGTTCTCCAGCCCGAACGTAACACACTGACAGCCAATCTTTTTGAATACAAAGGGAGGTGGAACGAGCTTTTTTTCAAAAACGAAAACCCGATAGTGCTGGAACTCGGTTGCGGCAAGGGCGAATATTCGGTGGCGTTGGCAAAGAAAAATCCGCAGAAAAACTTTATCGGTATCGACATTAAAGGGGCGAGATTTTGGCGTGGGGCGAAAACGGCATTGGAAGAAAATATCCCGAATGTGGCATTCTTACGCACTCAAATTGAGCTAATTACGGATTGTTTCGCGCAAGGCGAAGTCAGCGAAATCTGGATTACCTTCCCCGACCCGCAAATCAAATACAAACGCACCAAGCACCGCCTGACCAATGCGGATTTTCTGGCGAAATACAAACATGTTTTGACCGAAAACGGTTTTATCCACCTGAAAACCGACAGCGAATTTATGCACGGCTATACGCTCGGTTTGCTTCACGGAGCGGGACACGAAGTGTTGTACGCCAACCACCATATCTATAACAGCGATGGCGTTCCCGAAGATGCCACTAGCATACAAACGTTTTACGAACAGCAGTATCTATCTCAAAATAAGCCGATTACATACATACGGTTCAAAGTAAAATAAGTATATTCGCTATCATGCAATCCACCCAAAAAATTCCGTTTAAGGAAATCAACCGCCTTGCCATTCCGGCAATTGTGGCAGGCATCGTTGAGCCGCTCATTTCGCTGACCGACACCGTCGTGGCGGGACATATTCCGCTGCATACCAATGAGATACTCGGAGCGGTAGGCATCGTTGGGTCATTCATTTCGGCGATGGTGTGGATATTCGCACAAACCTCCAATGCCATTGCTTCAATGGTTGCTCAAGGGTACGGGCAAAATCGTTTGAAACGACTAAAACGGCTCGTGTCGCAACTTTTTTATTTCAATTTGGCGGTGTCGGCATTGTTTTCTATTTTGGCATTTTTCTTTGCAGAAAATCTTTTCCGACTTTATGGTGCGGACGGAAAACTGCTCGAAATCTGTCTGCAATATTTTAATATCCGTGTGTGGGGATTTCCGCTGACACTGCTCACACTCACGCTTTACGGGGTTTTTCGTGGCTATCAAAACACCTCGTGGGCAATGCGGATAAGCCTTACGGGTGGCGTGCTTAATGCAGTTCTTGACGTGCTTTTCGTGTTTTATTTCGGTTGGGACGTTGAGGGCGTGGCGTGGGCGAGTCTTATTTCGCAAGCCGTGATGTTCGCTTTGGCAATGGGCTTTTTGTTCCGCTATACGCCTTTCCGATTGATGAAAATCGTTCCGATACATCCCGAATTTTCCAAAACACTGAAAATGAGTTTTGATTTATTGCTCCGCACGATGGCGTTACAGTTAGCGTTATTTGCGGCTTTCCGTGTAGCGACGAAGCTCGGTGGAACAGACGATAATTCATTGGTCGCAACGCACACACTTTTGATACAAATCTGGATGTTTTCGGCATTCCTTCTCGATGGCTATTCGAGTGCCGGAAGTGCCCTTTCGGGGAAACTCTTCGGAGCGAAACAAATCCGCACGATGGTACTGTTAGTCAAAGATTTGCTGAAAATGGTTTTCGCTATCGGCTTGGCGTTGGCATCGGTTTATTTCATTTTGTATTACCCTATCGGGAGATTGCTCACCAAAAGTGAAGCTGTATTACCGCTTTTTTACGCTACTTTTTGGATTGTGATACTGATGCAACCGATAAATTCCGTGGCATTTTTGTTCGACGGTATTTACAAAGGCATCGGAAAAACACCACCGCTCCGCAACGTGCTGATTACCGCCACATTTTTTGGTTTTTTGCCCTCGTTGTTTTTATTTCAACATTGGCATTGGGGCTTGCACGGCATTTGGGCAGCATTCTTCGTATGGATGACACTTCGGGCATTACTGTTGGCACTTCATTTTTGGAAAAATTTTGTGGATGCTAAATAGTCGTTATTTACATACAAAGAAATCTATAAAAACCAATATACTCTTTTAAGATACATACCTATGTTACGTATTTTACTGCAAACATTTCTATTCGAAATTAAACGAAGTAAAATCGTAAAAATTCAAATGTTAAATATTAGATTCTTCTTGCTTTTAATGTAAGAAACGGTTAATTTTACATCGTCTTTCAATAAAGACAAAACTAAAACTAACCAAACTTTTTTAAAAATGACAAAACGATTTTTGTTGTCGTTGGCAGTCTTTGTACTGACAACGGCGTTCCACTCGCTATTGGCACAAAACAAATCTGTGTCGGGCGTGGTTACTGATGCTGAGGGAGTTCCGCTACCCGGTGTCAGCGTGATGGTGAAATCGACTACCCGCGGGGTGGCTACCGATTTCGAAGGACAGTACCGCATTGATGCCGCACAAGGCGAGGTGCTGGTATTCAGCTCCATCGGATTTATTTCGCAAGAAATATCCGTGGGGGGGGGTAATTCACTGACTATCAATGTATTACTAAAAGAAGACACCCAGCAGCTTGACGAAGTTGTCATCGTTGGTTTCGGGGTTCAGAAAAAAGTAAATTTAACAGGTTCGGTGGCGACCATTGACAACAAACTTCTTGAAAGCCGCCCCATGACAAGCGTTTCTTCAGGGCTTGCAGGGCTTCTGCCCGGCGTATCTATCCGACAATCCAGCGGTTTGCCCGGTGGCGACGGAGCTACTATCCGGGTTCGCGGTATCGGGACGCTCAACAACTCCAACCCAATGGTACTCGTGGACGGTGTGGAATCGTCAATGAACGAAATCAATCCTAATGACATCGCTTCTATTTCGGTACTGAAAGATGCGGCTTCGGCTGCCATTTACGGGTCAAAAGCCGCCAACGGAGTCGTTCTCATTACCACCAAATCGGGTAAAAAAGATACTTTCACGGTCAATTACGCTGCCAGCGTAGGCTATCAAGCTCCCACACAACTTCCCGAGTATATGAGTTCGGCTGAGTACGCCACTATCTACAAAGATGCCGGAAGTACCCGCTTTACCGATGCTGATATTGAGCTCTTCCGCAACGGCACAAGTCCGTACACGCACCCTAATACCGATTGGTTGGATTTGCTTTATTCGGGTTCGGGACTGCTGTACAACCACGATTTGTCGTTCTCGGGCGGTAACGAAAAAAGTACCTACCGGGCTTCTATCGGGCATCAAAACCAAGACGGTATCATTAAGTACACGGGTAAAAAACAATACAACGCCCGTTTGAATTTGGTGATGACACCCAAAAAATGGCTTACCGGAACGATGAATATGTCGTTCACCCGCCAAAATCTGGAAGAACCCAACAACAGCTATGTGGGCGGTGGTCTTGACCAAATCGTGCGGCAAACGTACCGCATCGCCCCTTGGATTCCTTACCGAAATGAAGACGGCACTTACGGCACGATTTCCGACGGAAACCCCATCGCGTGGATTGACCAAGGAGCACAGCTTAAAAAACGCCGCGACTACTTTTTAGGAATCGGTTCGCTTGAAATACGCCCGATTGAAGATTTGCGTATCAAAGGATTAATGTCATTACGTACTTATAATCAGGATTATAACGAGAAAAACAACGAAATCCAGTACAATCCTACCAAATATCAAGGACCTACCAAGTTGTCTATTTATTCCGATTTTGACCAGCGTTTCATCACCGACTTTACGGTAGATTACAGCAAAACGTTCGGCATACACACACTTTCGGCATTGGCAGGGTATCACATGGAAACGTACAATTTCAAACGCACGTATGCGTACCGTGAAAATTTCCCAAGCACTTCTCTTGAGGATTTAAACGGAGGTTCTACGCAAGGAATGAAAGCGGAAGGCTACACCCGCGAACTGAACATGATTTCCTATTTCGGAAGGCTGAATTATTCGATACTCGACCGCTATTTGTTTGAAGCCAACTTGCGTTACGATGCTTCTTCCCGCTTTGCGAAAGAAAACCGCTGGGGTTCGTTCCCTTCGCTGTCTGCTGCGTGGAGAATATCCGAAGAGGCTTTCTTTGAAAATGCCAGAGAAACGTTTAACAACGTGAAAGTCCGTGCTTCATGGGGTAAATTAGGGAACCAAGACGCTTTGGATTCAGGAAATACCGCCTATTACCCAACCGTACCGACGCTCTCTTTGGGGTACGATTATCCGTTTAACAGTACCATCGTATCGGGGGCTGCCATTGCCGAAGCGCGTAACCGTAACCTCAAATGGGAAGGACTCGAAACGTGGGGCATCGGGCTTGATTTGGGCATCAAAAACAAAATCAACGTTACCCTCGACTATTACGACAAGCAGACTACCGGTATCATCATGAACGTTCCTGCTCCTGAAACATTTGCCTTGAGCAATTATTACGACAACGTAGGGCGTGTATCAAACAAAGGTATCGAACTGATGGTGGATTACCGCGACACGTTCGGCGAATTTGACTTGAACCTGAGCGGAAACGTATCGTACAACAAAAACGAACTATTGGAGCTTGCCGGCACAAACGAAATCATCACCGGACGTTACATCCGCCGTATAGGCAACCCGATAGATGCTTTCTACGGATATAAAACCGACGGACTGTACCGCACCGCTGCCGACCTGACCGAGTGGGCACCTAACCGCGTGGGAGCAGTACAATTGGGCGATTTACGCTATGTTGATGTTGATGGCGACAACCAGATTACTACTGCCGACCGTACCATTCTCGGAAGTTCGTTCCCCAAATACCATTTTGGGTTTAACATCGGGCTGGGCTACAAGAATTTTGATTTCCTTGCGATATTCCAAGGAACGCTCGGCGGCTACGGATACATGGACTTCGACGCGGTTGGCGGAGCGAACGGTGATGCCCAAAAGCCCAACGTACTGTGGCGTGACCGCTGGACACCCGATAACGTGAATGCAAGCGTTCCCCGCCTGCCCGTCGGGACGGTTGCCGCAACAAGCATGCCGCAGAACAACACCCTCGAATACTGGCTCAGAAGCACCGACTACCTGCGCCTCAAAAGTTTGCAAGTAGGTTACAACCTGCCTCAAAACGTATTGGAGAAATTCCAAATATCATCATTACGACTGTATTACAGCGGTCAGAACCTCCTTACCATTACCGATTACTTGAAAGGCTTTGACCCCGAAGCTCCGTCGGGAAGAGGTAGCGGATATCCGGTTGTGATGATTAATTCCATTGGTTTAAGTGTAACTTTTTAAAGAAAAGACATGAAAAAGTTTAAAAATATTTACGGTTTTGCATTGGCGGTTTTGTTAGCCGGATGCTCGTTAGATTTGGACACCGTACCGAAAGATGCCTTATCGCCTTCTACTTTCTGGAAAACCCAAAAAGACGTAGAACTCGCCTTAACAGGTTGTTACAGAGGTTTTGAAAGCAGTAGTTCCATTATGTACCGCGATTGTGCTTCCGATGATGCGTACAACAATTTCCCTTGGGAAGGATTCAAGAACATTGCCAACGGAACGCTCACCGCTGCCGACCCCGGTTCGGGTTACTATTCGTATGCCATTATCAACCGCTGCAACGAGTTCTTGGACGGTATTGAGGGTACTACGTTTTTGTCCAATGATGCTAAAGAAGCCTACAAAGCCCAAGCGCGTTTTCTAAGGGCGTACCGCTTCTTCTTGATGAACATCAGCTACGGCGACGTGCCATTGACGCTCAAGAACTTTGCAACTCCCGAAGAAGCCAAAGTGCCGCGTGACCCAAGTGCCACCGTTTCCGAATTTATCAAAACGGAATTGGAGGCCATCATTCCGCTATTGCCGGCTTCATACGACACAAAAGACTACGGGAAAATTACCAAAGGCGCTGCCCAAGCCCTGCTGATGCGGTATTATCTCTACAAAGGCGATAACGCCAATGCCCTCAGTGTTGCCAAAAGCATTAGCGGATACAGCCTGTTCCCGTCATACAGCGGACTTTTCAACCCTGAAAATGAAAAGAACAGCGAAGTCATTCTTTCCGTACAGCAAACACAGGATTTGTACCGTGTGGATTTCACGCCTTTCTTGCCTAACGGAAGCGGCGGTTGGTCATCGGTAGTACCTACGCAGGATTTTGTAGATGCTTACGAAATGGCAGACGGAACAACCATCGCCGAAGCACAAGCCGCCGGCACATACGACCCTGCCAATCCGTACAAAAACAGAGACCCACGCCTGAGAGCCACCGTCATCTATCCCGGACAACTGTGGCAAGGAAAACCGTTTGCTTCCATCGTTGATGGCGATAACAATTATCACAACAAAGCCGATAACGCTACCAAAACAGGCTACAATTATCGTAAATACCTCAATCATTACGATGCCAATCCCGGTGCAGCGTATTGGAATTCGGGAGCTGATGTGTTTATCTTCCGTTATGCCGAAGTATTGCTTACCATTGCTGAAGCAAGTAATGAAGTTTCAGGACCTTCGGCTGAAGTGTATGCCGCTCTTGACCAGATTCGCAACAGAGCCGGAATGCCGAGTGTTGACCAAGCCAAGTACAATACGAAAGAAACCTTACGCAACCTTATCCGTAACGAACGCCGCGTGGAACTCGCCATGGAAGGTTTACGCCGTTGGGACATTATCCGCTGGAAAACCGCCCCCGACGTGCTGAATACAACCCTCATGGGAACCCGTAGGGGAACAGTACTCACCACTACCCAAGCAAATGGCGATTTTGATGTAAATCTAAACCTCCCTGCCAACGAAATCGAAGTGCGGACATTTGACGCAGGCAAAAATTACCTGCTTCCTATTCCGCAGTCGGCGATTGACAAAAACAAAAACCTGAACCCGAACAATCCGGGCTATTAGGAATTTTTTTCATGAAGAAACCGCTCTGAAAAGGGCGGTTTTTTTTGTATTTATCCCAACAATCTCTTTATCCACTCCAATTTGCTTGCCGAATACGGCGGATATTTCAATGAAGGCTCTCCCCAAGTAGCACGCTGCAACACTGATTTTTGATGCGAAAAAGTTTCAAATCCGTGCTTTCCGTGATAATTCCCGATGCCGGAATTTCCAACACCGCCAAATGGCAAATGTGGATTTGTCAAATGCATCACCACGTCATTGATGCAACCTCCTCCGAAAGACAAGCGTTCGCTAAATTGTTGTTTTTCTTTACTATTAGATGTAAATAAATAGGCTGCCAGCGGTTTTTCTTTTTGCTGTAAAAGGATAAGCATTTCGTTAAAATCTGTATATTCCAATACGGGCAATACAGGACCGAATATTTCTTCCTGCATCACGGGGTCATCCCAATGTACGCCGTCCATCACCGTAGGTTCTATATACAGATTTTCCTCTTCTACGTTGCCTCCAAAAAGAACTTTATCCTTGTCAATCAATGCTTTAATCCGTTCGAAATGATTTCGGTTGATGATCCTTGTATAGGAATCACTTTTGGGCGAATATCCATTTTTCGCCATATGGGAGCGCACCCTCTCGAGCCATTTTCCTTTAACGGAACTATGAACCAAAGCATAATCGGGGGCAACGCAGGTTTGTCCGCCATTGAGGAATTTGCCCCATACGATACGTTTGGCTGCAGCCTCTATATCGGCACTCGGCGTAATGATGACGGGGCTTTTGCCGCCCAATTCAAGTGTTACGGGCGTGAGATGCTTTGCCGCTGCTTCGTATACTATTTTTCCGACTCGTGTACTCCCCGTAAAAAATATTTTATCAAATCTGTTGCCAAGCAATGCCGAAGCCTCTTCCACCCCACCCTCTACTACACAAAACAACTGATTATCAAATGTTTGATTGATGATTTCTGCCATAATACGCATCGTATTGCTCGCGAGTTCACTCGGTTTGATGATGACCGTATTGCCTGCTGCCAAAGCTGCTATTGCCGGTACGATACTAAGCTGATATGGATAATTCCAAGCGCCAATAACCAAACAACAGCCGTAAGGTTCGTGATGAATACGGCTCATGCCCGGAAGGTTGGTAAGATTGGTCGGGACGCGGCGGGGGCGGGAAAGGGATTTTATTTTTTTGAGATAATAATTTATTTCGGAATAAATTAACGAAAGTTCTGTTGCGTACGTGTCAAACTTCGATTTCCCAAAATCCTTATAAACAGCATCATACAACCGTTTTTCATTTGACGAAACAGCTTCTTTCAGTTTTCGTAATTGTTCTTTTCTGAAATCAATGCTGAGCGTTTTCCCCGAAAGGAAAAAATGGCGTTGTGATAGTACTAATGCAGTGTAATCCATATTTTTTTGGACGAAAATAGTGATTTTTTTAAACTTTGGACGGTAATTTGGTCAAAAAACTTTCTGAAAAACAGCAATTGCTCTCATCTAACAAATTTTATCAAAATCACTGTTTATTAGACTTTCCTATAGATTACGCCGCTAGCCTGCTTTCGTTTCTTCTTTTTCTTGCTTTTATTTTCGTCTTGCTGAGAAGTAAACTCATTAAGAACTTTTCGTATCTTTTGTTTGTCTTTCCTTACGGTATAACTTTTGTTAAAATAAAAAAGTATAACTGCCGTAGCGATTGAAAACAATATCAGAAAAACAAGTACATAGCCCGAAGTAAACATCGTGTTGACATACATCATCAGTGAAAAAATAATTATGTTGACCAATGCCAAGATGACACTCGCCCAGCCATGACTCAAATTGATATAGTCAATCATCACATGGTGTACGTGGCTGCGGTCTGCCTTAAAAGGCTTGCCGTGCCGTAAGATGCGGGACAGGAAGACTCTCGTAGTATCGATAAACGGAACGAATATGATAGCTATCAGTATTAATATTTTGTTAGACGGATGTATCCATGCGCTCTCCAACTCCGCTGGTGATAACGACAAAAAACGCAATCCCAGTACGCTTATCATAAAGCCCACTATCATCGAGCCCGTATCGCCCATGAATATTTTCTTTTTTGAAGAAAGGTTATATCTTAAAAAAGAGGTTAAAAAACCTATGCACAACACCGACATCAGAAAGTAATACGGCTTGTCTGCATTATAAAAAATAAACCCAAAACAAGC
Source organism: Capnocytophaga sp. (assembly GCA_030538675.1). Classification (GTDB taxonomy): domain Bacteria; phylum Bacteroidota; class Bacteroidia; order Flavobacteriales; family Flavobacteriaceae; genus Capnocytophaga. The sequence goes on along the minus strand of JAUNTM010000002.1, from coordinate 14,352 downwards.
AAATATAACAATCCCGACCATGGAAGCCGACCCATTAATCCCATCAATAAGATTATACGCATTGACTATTGATAACACCAAAAAACATCCAAAGGGTATCGACACCCACAAGGGGATTTCGTTAATCCACAAAAAATTGTCAAAAGAATGTATTTCAATCCCGATACTGAAAAATAAAATCAACGTAGCAATAATTTGTCCCCAAATCTTAGTCATCGGGCGGACCCCAACCAAATCATCTTTAAGACCCACAAAAAACAACATCGTAAGTCCTGCTACGATGTTAATACTCGTGCCGTTGACATCGAATTTACGAATAAAAAATAATGAAATCATCAAACTAACATAGAATGCTACCCCGCCCATAGTTGGTGTTTTTTGCGTATGTGAACTGCGTTCGTTGGGGTCATCCATTAGTCCTTTAGCTTTAACAACCGAAATCACTCGTGGGATGGTTAAGTAACTTACCAACGATGACAAAATGAAGACTAAAAAAGCCATTACATTCGAAGATTGTAAAAATTCCGTTATATTCATAATTGTCTCAACAGCTAAATTGTGACACAAAGGTACACAAAAAAGAAATACAAACCTAAATTACGAAATTATTTTATTAACTTTTTTAGTTAATTTTTTTTACCCCCCCCCGTTTTTATTGTGATTTGTTTTACTTTTTATCCTTTATAAATAAATATAGACGAAATACTTAACCTTTGTCTAATGTATTTTATTCATACATATCCGCTATTTTAACAAAAATAAAATTTCGTCAAACGCATCTTATCTTAGTCTTTTTTTTATCTTAGCCGACATAAAAACAATATTCCAATTTATGTTACCAAAAGTTATCGCCATCGGCAACGACCATGCAGGTCCGTCATACAAAAAAGCCATTGTCCAATATTTAGAAAATCTTTCTATTAAAGTCCTTAATTTCGGTACCGATACGTTTGATAGCGTAGATTATCCTGACTTTGGGCATCCTGTCGCAGAAGCTGTCGAAGCAGGACAGGCAGATTTCGGAATTGTCATTTGCGGAAGCGGCAACGGTATCGCGATGACGGTCAACAAACATAAAAATATACGTGCCGCTCTTTGCTGGACAAAAGAAATCGCTGCCCTCGCCCGCCAACACAATGACGCTAACATTGTGAGCATTCCTGCACGGTTTACCGCCATAGAACAAGCCGTAGAAATCGTAAAAACATTTGTCGAAACGCCTTTCGAAGGCGGACGGCACCAAAGCAGGGTCGATAAAATCTGCCGCTGACAAAAAGCCAAATGCAAAAAGACCGCCTTTGCAAGCGGTCTTTTCTATTAAAAAAATCAAATTATGGATGAAATCTCTTACATCATTCCCGGCATTCCGCCGCCCATCGGAGGCATGCCTGCGCCACCTTTTTCGTCTTTAATATCGACTAAGGCACATTCGGTAGTGAGAATCATTCCGGCAACCGAAGCCGCATTTTCAAGAGCCACACGGGTTACTTTTTTCGGGTCGATGATACCGGCTTTGAACATATCTACGTATTCGTCGGTTTTGGCGTTATAACCAAACGTATCTTTTCCTTCAAGAACTTTTGATACGACCACCGAGCCTTCGCCGCCTGCATTTTCAACAATGGTACGAAGCGGCGCTTCCAACGCCCGCACTACGATTTGGATACCCGTAGCTTCGTCGGCATTTTCGGCTTTGAGCTTGCTAAGCACCGATTTGGCACGTACCAAAGCGATACCTCCACCGGCTACGATACCTTCTTCCACCGCCGCACGGGTAGCGTGCAAGGCATCGTCCACACGGTCTTTTTTCTCTTTCATTTCCACTTCCGAAGCCGCACCCACATACAGAACCGCAACACCACCGGAGAGTTTTGCCAAGCGTTCTTGCAATTTTTCTTTGTCGTAATCGGAAGTAGTGGTTTCTATTTGGGCTTTTATTTGGTTCACGCGGGCTTTGATGAGTTCGGCTTCACCGGCACCGTTCACAACCGTTGTATTATCTTTGTCGATAACGATTTTTTCCGCCGTACCGAGCATTTCGATAGTAGCGTTTTCGAGCGTAAAACCTCGTTCTTCGGCGATAACCGTACCGCCTGTAAGAATAGCGATGTCTTCGAGCATTGCTTTACGGCGGTCGCCAAAACCGGGTGCTTTCACGGCAGCAATACGCAATGCGCCGCGTAACTTATTGACAACCAATGTCGCCAACGCTTCGCCGTCAATATCCTCAGCGATAATCAAAAGCGGTTTGCCCGATTGTGCCACAGGCTCGAGTACCGGCAAAAGGTCTTTCATTGTCGAAATTTTCTTATCGTATAATAAGATGTACGGACGGTCAAGTTCGGCAATCATTTTTTCGGAATCGGTAACGAAATACGGCGACAAATAGCCTCTGTCAAACTGCATTCCTTCCACGACATCTACGTACGTGTCCGTTCCTTTGGCTTCCTCAACGGTAATAACGCCTTCTTTTCCGACTTTATTGAACGCATTAGCGATAAGTTCGCCTACGGTTTCGTCGTTATTTGCTGAAATAGAGGCTACTTGCTGGATTTTTTCAGAAGAACTTCCTACTTCTTTAGCTTGCTTGGCGAGGTCTTCCACTACTTGGGCAACAGCTTTGTCGATACCGCGCTTCAAGTCCATAGGGTTGGCACCGGCAGCTACGTTTTTCAAACCTTCTTTCACGATGGCTTGAGCCAAAACGGTGGCGGTGGTGGTTCCGTCTCCGGCAAGGTCATTGGTTTTTGAAGCGACCTCTTTCACCATTTGAGCTCCCATATTTTCAAGAGCATCTTCCAATTCGATTTCTTTGGCGACCGACACGCCGTCTTTGGTTACTTGTGGCGAACCGAATGATTTACTGATGATTACGTTGCGCCCTTTGGGTCCTAAGGTTACTTTTACGGCGTTAGCCAATGCGTCCACGCCACGTTTGAGACCGTCGCGGGCTTCTATATCGAATTTTATTTCTTTTGCCATTTTATATATATTTTATTTTTAAAAATCTGATTTTTTTAGATTACTGCCAACACGTCATTTTCGCGCATAATGAGATAATCTTTCCCTTCGTGTTTAAGTTCTGTTCCGGCGTATTTTCCGTAGAGGACAACATCGCCTACTTTGAGGGTTGTGGGTTCGTCTTTCGTTCCGGGGCCTACGGCAATCACGATACCACGTTGGGGCTTTTCTTTAGCGGTATCAGGAATGATGATGCCTGAAGCGGTTGTAGTTTCAGCGGGAGCCGGCTCGATCAAAACTCTGTCAGCCAATGGCTTAATGGTTATTTTTGACATATTTTTAAAAGTTTAAATTTTATTCTGTTTTTATGATTGATAAAATCTTTTTTATGGTAGTCAGAAAGTGTGCCAAGACAAAAAAACTGACATTTTGTAAATAAAAAAACGCCAATTTGTCAGTCCTACAATTGGCGTTTCGTATTTTTACAACCCTGCGTAAAGCCTTCCGTTTATCAGCGGATAATTTAGTTTTCTGTTGGCGTTGCAGTACTTGGTGGCGTTGTCAACGGATTGGCAGTGGTTGGTAGCGGTGCCGAAGTATTAATGCCTTCCAATAGTTTGGAGTCTGAAGAAGTTACAGATTGCCCCATAAGCAATGTATTGGCTACAAGAATGAGCACAATAAGCAAGGTAGCGAAAGTCCATGTACTATTGTCAAGGAAGTCACCCGTCTTCTTTACGCCCCCCACTACTTGAGTATTTCCGCCAAAAGCCGATGAAAGTCCGCCTCCTTTGGGATTTTGAGCCAATACGACTACCATCAATAGAACGCAAACGACTAATATAAGTACTAAAAAGATGTTGAATGCTGTCATTTTTTATTAATTATTTTGTTGTAAATTTTTTATGTTATTTATTTGGTCTGCAAAGTAACCACTTTTTTCTGGATTTTTCAAAATTAATATTTCATAAGCCTGTATGGCGAGTTTATATTTCTTTTGTTTGGCGTATATTTGGGCAAGTGTTTCGGTCATTAACTGTTGTGGTGCCGCGGTTGATTTTTCGGCGAGATTGACATTGGGCGTGTCAAAATTGATTTGTTCAATGCTTTTGGTTTCTATTTTGGGATTGGTTTCCAAAAAGCGGTCGATGAGTTTGAATTTTTCGGAAGTGGCTTCTTTTTTTTCTTCTGAAGAAAATGTTGTAGCCGTATTTGCCGAAATATTTTTCAGCCATTGCGTAAATGAATACAGGCTGTCGGTTTGTTGGGCTTCGGCAGTTCTTTTTTCAGAGATTTCGTTTCGTTCGGATAGCCCAAATGGTGTTGGGGCTTCACTTCCTCCGTTGGGTTCGTCGTAATACGTAGCTCTTTTGTAGAGCTTTGGCGGTAATTCGGGTTGTACAGGTGCCGCGGATATCGGCGTAGGATGAATCACTTCGGCAAGCCCGGACAGCGGTGCAGCAATGGTTTTTTCTGCTTTTTTTACAGCTGTTTTTACGATTTCCGAATGATGATTTTTCTGAGGGACTTCATGAATAAAATCGTACAATACGGAGCGGTCGGCTACATGTACGGCAGCTTTTTTCAGGGCTTTGTTGTAGCGGTAATTTCCTTGGTTGTGCATTACTTTGAGTTGTAGTACGCGTGCCGCTTGGAAGTACGGGAATTCCTCCACGATGTTGTCCAACTCATGTGTTTGCGAGGCAGTAATCTCGCTTGGTTTGTGTAATATTTTAGCAAATTCGTCGAGTGTCATGCTACCAATCTGCCAATGAAGCGTTAAAAATATCTTGTGTGATGCGTTCAAATATTTCGGCATGTGCCGCATCTTTGACAGCGCTCAGCTGTGCCGCTCCGGGATAATCGTAGTAAAACGAAAAGCGCCGTTCGAAATCTTTATTTTCTTCGGTATTATTGGTAAAACGCACGTTGACAGCGATAGTCAGGCGGTTTTGGGCAGCAGTTTGCTGGGCAGTGGCGGTCATCGGGGTGATGGTGTAATCTACAATTTCGCCTTCGTACACAAGGTCGCCGTTGCGGTCGGTCAGGGAAAGATTGGTTTGATTGTTAATCAAATCCTGCAACGCCAACGTAAAATCTCTATCCAAGCCCGGCTCTACAAGTGGTGCGTCATTACGGAAAAAATTCACCTGAAACGATGTAGCACTGCCTGTACTTCCGCCCGTAAAGTTGTAATATTTGCAACTCGATAGACTTATAATAGTTATGATGTATATAAAAACTCTCATACCAAAAAATAAAAAGCTGGGCAAGATACTACAAAATATCCGATTTGCCAAGATGAAAATGTTAAAACGAAATGGGAACCCGTATGTTTGCCAGAAAATTCATCGATTTACACCATTTCGTTTTCATCAAGATCACGTTAATTAACGTGAGTTCGATATAATAAAACATTGTAAATCAACGCCTTAATTGAGGGTGTCCGAAAAGTCTGATTTTAGTGATTTTTTAAAATATAAAACGCTTGTTTTCAGCAATTTAAAAACCCAACTTTGTTCAAAAATAATCTTTTCGGACACCCTCTTCCCACGAAAATAAGATACTAATAATCAATAACTTGTTACATCGAACTCACGTTAATTAACAAATGGTTATCATTCTCCTTTTTGTGCAAATCGTTTCGTTATAATGATTATTTTTGCAGATATTTAAATATCATTTTATGAAAAAAATAATTCGTTTTACAAGTATTTTGGTTGCCATATTGGCGGTGGCATTTTTTGTATTTTTCTTTTGGGCGAAAACCCCGACACTTGCCGAAAACCAATACGCCGTCGTGGAAAACACTTCCCAAAAATTGCCTGCCGTTACCGACAGCACCCTCACCGTAATGACGTATAACATCGGCTACCTTTCGGGAATGAATAACAATCTCGCCGTGAAAACGTCCCGAGATTTCTACCGCAAAAACGAACAGCTTGCCGTCCAACTAATCGCCGAAACCAATCCCGATATTATTGGTTTTCAGGAGATTGACTTCGGGAGCAATCGTTCGTATAACGTAAACCAGCATCAGATGATTGCCCAAAGCGGTTATCCTTCGTCGGCAATTGCCGTCAATTGGGATAAAAATTACGTGCCATTCCCGACATTTCCGGTTTCGGTTCACTTCGGAAAAATGCTTTCAGGACAATCCGTTGTGAGCAAATTCCCAATTTTGGAAAATGACCATATCGTATTAGAGCGTGTTGCCGATGAAGATATTTTTTACAAGGCATTTTATCTGGAACGCATCGCCCAAGTGGTAAAAATCGAACATCCCGTACAGGATTTTTATCTTATTAACATCCACGTCGAAGCCTTTGATGCACCCACCCGGAGACGGCAGTTAGCGTTTGTGAATCAGCTTTTTGAAGAAAAAAACCGTGAATTGCCCGTTATCCTCATCGGCGATTTCAACAGCGACCCCGCCTATCCCGATGCTGCCATTACAGCGTTTTTGGACGACCCGACAATGGGACACGCCGCCATCAACCCGCAAACGCCCACCCAAGCCGACAAAACCTATCCGAGCGATGCCCCCGAAGAACGCCTTGATTACATCATTTACAGCAAAAAAGATTTTGACTTAATTGATGCGGCAATTTTGAAAAATTACGGTGCTATCTCCGACCACTTGCCGTGTTGGGCAAAATTGAAATTCAAACCGAGGAGATAGCGGGAGGCGTATTTTGGCTATATTTGATAGAAACTGATTTTTATTATTGTTAACAATATTTTCACTAAGTATATTTGTGCTATATAGTAACAATTAATTTTTCATGAAACGATTTCTGATTTATTTCGGTTTATGCTTAGCTTCTTTTTTAAGCAGTTGCGGTAGCAAATTACGGATTTTTGTGGTAGATGATACTACGGATACGTTACCTCACGTTTATACGGATTTTTCCAAATCTTCATCGAATACACTGGCTTTTGACAAGAAAATGGTATATGTGCGTCCTGAAGGTTTTAAGCCGTATCAAGATACTTTTTTTAAAGGGTATCCGGAACTCAAAAAGGTTTTTAGCAGTTTAGCCAATTCGCTGATTTCCAATGATGAAAATGTCATTATATCAATCTCCGTTTACAGCATTTACACTTCTGAATTTGAAGATAGAGTGAGGGGCATATTTCCTACCGATGAACCAAGTCTGGTGGACAGGCAGCATATCCCACAACTGAAAGGAGCTTTAGAATATTTAGGAAAAGAAACCGCCGGAAATTGGAAAAAGCACGTAACCTACTATCCCGAAACCGAAGCGAAAGAACATTTCAAGGCAGACAGCGTAATCCGCTTTCACATTCCGTTGCGGGAAAAAGATTTTTACAAAAAGCATTTCAAATATGTTGATGCCCTTTACATCCAAAAGAAAGGGCACGGATATGCTCAAATCTATGTTTTTTATACGGATAAAGCCAAAACAGATTTTCATAAATATTGGCAAAAAATAGAAGGAATACTTACTTACAAGGAATAAAAAAACCTCATAAACCACTGCGAAACCATTTCCGACTGCCGTGTTGGGCAAAACTGAAATTCAAGTCTCATTCAGCGCCATAAAACTTCATATCCGACAAAAATTTTCAGCGAAAAAAAGAGTTTTTGTCAAATATGAGCAATAATTCCTTACTTTTGCATAGAATTACGTCCCTTTTGAATAAAATCGGGGCAAAATTAATCATCAGAATATGACAAAAATTACTGCCGCTATTACGGCTATTGGCGGATATGTGCCTGATTATGTACTGACCAACGCCATTCTCGAAACGATGGTCGAAACGAACGATGAATGGATTCAGTCGCGTACGGGCATCAAAGAACGCCGCATTCTCAAAGGCGAAGGCTTAGGCTCTTCTTTCTTGGGGATTAAAGCTGCACAAGATTTGATTGACAAAAAAGGGCTTGACCCCAAAGAAATTGATTTGGTGATATTGGCAACGGCTACGCCCGATATGCCCGTAGCCCTTACCGGCCCTTATGTAGCGAGCCAAATCGGGGCGGTCAATGCCTTTTCGTTCGACTTGCAAGGAGCGTGTTCGAGTTTCCTTTTCGGGATTTCTGCCGCAGCAAAATACATCGAATCGGGGCGTTACAAAAAAGTACTGCTCGTAGGGGCAGACAAAATGTCGTCCATCATCGACTATACCGACCGTGCCACGTGCATCATCTTCGGCGACGGCGGCGGTGCGGCACTCTTCGAGCCTAATTATGAAGGACTTGGCGTGCAAGACGAAATCCTCCGAAGCGACGGTGTCGGGCGGAATCACCTTTACATTCAGGCAGGCGGTTCCATGTATCCGATGACGGAAGAATTGCTCAAAGACCGCAAAAATTTTGTTTTCCAAGACGGAAAAACCGTATTCAAATACGCCGTATCCGGGATGGCCGATGTTTCCGCCGAAATTATGCAACGCAACAATCTCACAAAAGACGATGTGAGTTGGCTCGTACCGCATCAAGCGAACAAACGTATCATTGATGCTACAGGACACCGCATGGGACTCGATGAAAGCAAAGTGATGGTCAATATTCACAAGTACGGCAACACCACTTCGGCGACCATTCCGCTGGCACTCGTGGATTATCAATCGCAGTTGAAGAAAGGCGACAACATCATTTTCGCTGCTTTCGGTGGTGGATTTACCTGGGGTTCCATCTATCTGAAATGGGCATATTAAAAATTATTTGTTAAAAATCTACTAAAACACTATACTATATGGATTTAAAAGACATTCAAAATCTGATTAAATTTGTAGCAAAATCAGGGGCGAGCGAGGTAAAACTCGAAATGGAAGACATCAAGATTACTATCAAAACCAGCCTTGACGAACAAAACCGCGAGCAAGTCTACGTTCAGCAACTTTCTGTTCCTCAACAGATTGCCCAATACCCTGCGGTACAGCAAGCGCCTTCGTTTTCTGCGGAAGCGGCACCGGCAGTACAATCCGCAGCGCCCGAAGCCGACAGCAAATACATCACCATCAAGTCGCCGATGATTGGTACGTTCTACCGCAAGCCAGCCCCCGACAAACCATTATTTGTCGAAGTCGGCTCGACCATCAGCAAAGGAAGCGTGCTGTGCATCATTGAAGCGATGAAACTTTTCAACGAAATCGAATCGGAAGTTTCGGGCAAAATCGTTAAAATTCTGGTGGACGATTCATCGCCGGTAGAGTTTGACCAACCGTTATTCTTGGTTGACCCGTCATAAGGTGTATTTCAGAAGAAATTCTTCTAAAATAGAAAAATAAAAACTGCAAAAGCAAGAAATCCGTTTTTGGCAGGGATTGTTTATTTAATGTAAGAAAATATGTTTAAGAAAATATTAATAGCCAATCGTGGCGAGATTGCACTTCGGATTATCCGTACCTGCCGCGAAATGGGCATCAAGTCGGTCGCGGTGTATTCCACAGCCGATGCGGAAAGTCTGCACGTGCGGTTTGCCGACGAAGCCGTGTGCATCGGACCACCGCCAAGCAAGGATTCGTACTTGAAAATTCCGAATATCATCGCTGCTGCGGAAATTACCAACGCCGATGCCATACATCCCGGCTACGGATTTTTGGCAGAAAATGCGAAATTCTCAAAAATTTGTGCCGAACACGGCATAAAATTCATCGGGGCTTCGCCGGAAATGATTGACCGTATGGGCGATAAGGCATCTGCCAAAGCCACGATGAAAGAAGCCGGCGTACCGACCGTACCGGGTTCGGACGGGCTTTTGACTTCCGTCGAAGAAGCCAAAAAACTCGCCAAAGAAATGGGCTACCCCGTGATGCTCAAAGCTACGGCAGGTGGTGGCGGTAAAGGAATGCGTGCCGTCTGGAAAGAAGAGGATTTGCAAAAATCCTACGAAAGTGCCCAGCAGGAAGCTGCCGCCGCTTTCGGAAATGACGGAATGTATATGGAAAAACTCATTGAAGAGCCTCGCCATATCGAAATCCAAATCGTGGGCGACCAATACGGCAAAGCGTGCCACCTTTCGGAACGCGATTGTTCGGTGCAGCGTCGTCATCAAAAATTGACAGAAGAAACGCCATCGCCGTTTATGACCGATGACCTCCGCCAGAAAATGGGCGAAGCTGCCGTAAAAGCCGCCGAATACATCAAATACGAAGGCGCAGGAACGGTAGAGTTTTTGGTGGATAAGCACCGGAATTTCTATTTTATGGAAATGAATACGCGTATCCAAGTAGAACACCCAATTACGGAACAAGTAATTGATTATGACCTCATTAGAGAACAAATATTGGTTGCTGCCGGCGTGCCGATTTCGGGTAAAAACTACACGCCGAAGTTGCATTCCATCGAGTGCCGTATCAATGCGGAAGACCCGTACAATGATTTTCGTCCGTCGCCGGGCAAAATCACAACGTTGCACGCTCCGGGCGGACACGGAGTTCGCCTCGATACGCACGTGTACAGCGGGTATGTGATTCCGCCGAACTACGATTCGATGATTGCCAAACTCATCACTACGGCTCAGACCCGCGAGGAAGCCATCAACAAGATGAAGCGTGCGTTGGACGAGTTTGTCGTGGAAGGCGTGAAAACAACCATTCCGTTCCATTTGCAACTAATGGACGACCCCGACTACCGGGCAGGCAACTACACCACCAAATTCATGGAAACCTTTAAAATGAATCCGCCAACGGAATAATTTTTTATGTTAATAATGGGAAACGGCAGCTTTCGGGTTGCCGTTTTTTTATGGAATATTGGTCGCTTGAAGGTGTTTTTACGGCAGCGAATCAATCGTTACTGCATTGTTGAACAAATACTCTAACGAAATGCTGCCTTAAAACCAAATTGTTGAAAAATTTTCAAGTTTTCAAATCTTCAAATTTCCGTACCTTTGCTGCAAAATAATTCATTTTCGTGCAGACAAATTCCATTCTTCCGTTATTTGAAAACAACCCTGCTTTCGTGCAGCTGTCGCAACTTATTGAAAATCAAAATGCTGAAATCGGTACACAGGGACTGGTCGGGTCGGCACTTTCGGTGGCGGTGGCAAATTATTTCAAAAAAAATGCTCGTCCGTTACTGTTGTTGCTCGCCGACAAAGAGGAAGCCGCCTATTATTTGAACGATTTGGAAACGCTCCTGCCCGACGAAAAAATTCTGTTTTTCCCCGACAGTTACCGCCGTCCGTATCACATTGAAGATACCGACAATGCCAATGTGCTGCTGCGTGCCGAAGCCCTCAACCACATCGGGAACAACGCAAACCGCTGGATTGCCGTGAGTTACCCCGAGGCTCTTTTTGAAAAAGTCATCACGAGGAAAGAACTCGAAAAAAATACGCTCAAAATCAAAACAGGCGAAACGCTTACGATTGATTTTCTGAACGAAGTCCTTTTCGCATACCACTTCCACCGCACCGATTTCGTTACCGAGCCGGGCGAATTTTCCGTCAGAGGCGGGATTGTCGATGTGTTTTCCTTCTCGAATAACGAACCGTATCGCATCGAATTTTTCGGAAACGAAGTGGATAGCATTCGTACTTTTGATGTGGAGACCCAACTTTCTACCCGAAAAATCAACCAAATAACCATCATTCCCAACGTAGAAAACAAGCAAACGGAAGAAATCCGGCAGAGTTTTGCCGAATACCTGCCCGAAAATACGCTTCTTTTTACAAAAGATACGGAACTTTACGCCACGAAAATCGACCGTCTTTTTGAAAAAGCCAACGATATTTTCGGAAAACTTTCTGCCGAAACCAAACACGCTGCCCCCGAAGAACTTTTCTGCCAAAGCGAAGAATTGCTATCGCATCTCAAACGGTTTCAATCTGTTTTTATCAATAAAAACGACAAAAATCCAGCGGTCAAATTCGCTGTTTCGCCCCAACCGCCGTTCAACAAGCAGTTTGAAATGCTCGTGGCACATCTGAACGAAAAACACCAAGCCGGCTACACCAACCTCATCGCCTGCACCAGCGAACAACAAGCCAAACGTTTCCACGACATTTTCGAGGAAATGGAGCAAAAAGTTCATTACCAAACGGTTATACTTTCGCTCTACGGCGGATTTTCCGACAGCGACACGAACATCAACCTTTACACCGACCACCAGATTTTTGAGCGGTACCACAAATTCCGACTCAAAGACGGCTACGCCAAAAAGCAATCCATTACGCTCAAAGAACTCAACCAGCTTGAGGTCGGCGATTATGTAACGCATATTGACCACGGCATCGGCAAATTTGCAGGATTGCAAAAAATCGACGTGGAAGGCAAAATGCAGGAAGCCATCAAACTCATCTACGGCGACCGCGATGTGCTGTACGTGAGCATCCATTCGCTACACAAAATCACGAAATACAACGGCAAAGACGGTGCGCCGCCCAAAATTTACAAGCTCGGTTCGGGGGCGTGGAAGGCACTGAAACAGAAAACGAAAGCCCGCGTCAAAGAAATCGCCTTCAACCTTATCAAGCTCTACGCCAAGCGGAAAGAAGCGGAAGGATTTGCCTTCGGACACGATACGTATATGCAGAACGAACTCGAAGCATCGTTCCTTTACGAAGATACGCCCGACCAAAGCAAAGCCACCGCCGAAGTGAAAGCCGATATGGAAAGTCCCCGGCCGATGGACAGGCTCGTGTGCGGTGATGTTGGTTTCGGGAAGACGGAAGTTGCCATTCGTGCCGCCTTCAAAGCGGTGGACAACGGAAAGCAGGTCGCCGTTCTCGTACCAACCACGATTTTGGCGTTTCAGCATTTTAAAACTTTCAAAAGCCGGATGAAAGATTTCCCCGTAAGGGTCGATTATCTGAACCGTTTCCGCACGGCGAAAGAGAAAAAAACGGTGCTGGAAGAGCTTGCCAACGGCTCGCTTGACATTGTCATCGGGACACATCAGCTCGTAGGTAAAGGCGTAACGTTCAAAGACTTGGGATTACTCATTGTGGACGAGGAACAGAAATTCGGCGTAAGCGTAAAAGACAAACTCAAAACGCTCAAAGAGAACCTCGATGTGCTGACACTCACGGCAACGCCCATTCCGAGAACGTTGCAGTTCAGCCTGATGGCGGCACGCGACCTTTCCGTCATCAGCACGCCACCACCGAATCGTTATCCTATTGACAGTCAGATAGTTCATTTTAATGAGGAGGTCATTCGTGATGCGGTTTCGTATGAAATTCAGCGTGGCGGACAGGTGTTTTTCATCCACAACCGGGTGGAAAATATCCGCGAAGTGGCGGGAATGCTCCAACGGCTTGTTCCCGATGCACGGATTGCGGTGGGACACGGACAAATGGACGGCAAAAAACTCGAAGAAACGATGCTTGATTTTATGGACGGCGATTACGATGTGCTGGTTGCCACGACGATTATCGAAAGCGGTCTGGACGTACCGAATGCGAACACCATATTTATTAATAACGCCCAAAACTTCGGTTTGTCGGATTTGCACCAGATGCGGGGACGGGTCGGGCGCAGCAACAAAAAGGCATTTTGTTATTTCATCACGCCGCCACTCGTGGCAATGAGCGACGATGCCCGCAAGCGGATACAGGCGATTGCCCAGTTTTCCGACCTTGGCAGCGGCTTGAACATCGCTATGAAAGACCTCGAAATCCGTGGGGCAGGCGACCTGCTCGGTGGCGAACAAAGCGGATTTATCAACGAAATCGGGTTTGAAACCTACCAGAAAATTTTGCAGGAAGCTATCGGCGAACTGAAAGACAACGAGTTTTCGGATATTTTTGAGGTTTCCGAAGAAGACAAAAATTACCTCAACGACACGCAAATCGACAGTGATTTTGAATTGTTATTGCCCGATACCTACGTGAACCGTGTGGCGGAACGGCTCAATCTTTACAACGAATTGAGCAATCTTAACGATGAACCTTCGCTTCTCAATTTTGAAAAAAACCTTACCGACCGCTTCGGGACGTTGCCGCCGCAAGCCGCCGATTTGCTCGACAGTGTCCGTATCAAATGGGCGGCTTCAAAAGCAGGTATCGAAAAACTCGTGATGAAAAACGGAAAAATGACGGGCTACTTCATTTCAGACCAGCAGAGTGCGTTTTACCAAAGCAAACGTTTCCATAAAGTGTTGGAATTTGTGCAGCAACACTCATCGCAATGCCGTATGCAGGAAAAAGAAACCCGCAACGGACTACGGCTGATATTGACCTTTGAGCGGATTACTTCGGTACGGAAGGCGTTGGAAGTATTGGTGAAGCTGGGGGATATGGAATTATCCCGTTGATTTACAGTGTTTTGTAAGGAAAATACCATATTAATTGGTGAAAAATTGGTCTTGACGGTATATCATTTTCATGACAATGCTTTTATCTTATTAGCTCTATCCCGTAGATGCCTCCGGCTACAGAGCCTGATTTGGCTACAAACCTGATGTCCAGTTTTTTT
>JAUNTM010000070.1:11001-13740 GCA_030538675.1 Capnocytophaga sp. | reverse complement strand
TTTGCCACCGAATCAGACATCTGAGCAGATGAATTTTCAACCATTACCAAAAACAAACCCATCAAAAAAATATACAAATGCTTCATAAGTAAAATTAAAAATATGCACACTTGGTTTTCAACTACCAACTATAATTTAGCAATAAGCAAATTTACAAAATAATTTCGCAGATTTCTTAAAATTCAACATTCATCTTTATTTCTTTCATCTCTTTAGAGATATTCGTAATATACTTCATAGTTCTCAATTTACCACAGGTGGTTCTGTAGCTGTTTTCTTTGATTTTTCCAAAAAACATTTAAATCCAGATTCTTTTTGCGTTTGCTAGTTGAATCTACCCGTTATTTATTTGCGAGTTTGAATTTAAATTCGTACATTCGCCACAGCATAAATTTAAAAATTCCAATCATGAAAGGAGGGTTAATTTGTTATTTAGCTCTATCATTGGGAATGATTTCTTGCGGAGAAGATCTTTTGGAAGCGGAAAATGTTTCGGAAGATATAAAAAAGAAAGAAATTTTAGATGTATTTTTGTCTAATGGTATATCTGATGAGAACGTTATCTTTGATGCTACATTGAATAAAGACGAGGCTCTTGTTTTTGAAACGGTTGAGGAATTTTCTACCTTTCTCAAAGAACAGTCCTTTCCTACCACAAAGGAAATAAGTGGCGACGTTGCTTTTGATGATGTGCCATCTTCATTAACAAGAAGATGGATGGAGCCAGATGGAACTAAGGTTACATTTTACGTGTCAGATGGAGTTCTAGGAGTGGAGGGGATTGGCACAGTATATACGTCACGAGGGGATTTTTTGGCTAAATTAGACAATAGTAGTGGTGGCGGACATTCTGGAGGTCAGTTTTTATACAGGACTATTAATTAACACGCAAACAAGTAATACAAGTAAAACTATGGAAGGTTCTATATTTATGATTTTTTGGTCTATCATCAATTATCTCTTATTGTCAGTTTTGGTGTATTTAGTTTTTAAACTATTTTTATGGATAAAAAATCAGAAGATTAAAGACTGAATAAGATGTTAGTATGAATGATAAAAAAGAGCAAGACTTCCAAGTATTTTTATGGAGTTTTACATTTTTTTGGTTCATTTGTTTTATAGGTTAAACGCATGAAAAATTTTATTGTTTTTTTTAAAATCTTTCTTTTTCAGTGTTTTATTGTTACAAAAATGTGGTAAATCTAAATAGTTGATTAACGGATTTTTGTATTTTTTGTGCGTTTGGCCTATTTATTTTATACAGCCCTATGTCTTTTGGAAAACTTTCAAACCTCTAAAACCCCAAAATCATTTTGGCTATCGAAAAGTAAATCAAAATCCCGAGAACATCGTTGCTTGTGGTGATAAACGGACCGGTTGCCACGGCAGGGTCGATGCCTCTTTTGTCTAAAAAAATCGGGATAAACGTACCGATAATTGCCGCATTGACAATCACCGTTACCAAAGCAATTGCTACGGTAATGCTGATGCTGTACGGCGTTTCAAAAAGAAAATGACTCACCAAAATCACCACCGCAGCGATAGCGAGTCCGTTGATGAGTCCCAGTAAAAATTCCTTGAAAAGCCGTTGCCAGAGCTGTCCGTCCACCGTATTGTTGGCAAGCCCCTGCACTACGATTGCCGATGACTGCACCCCCACATTTCCGGCGGTAGCCTGTATGAGCGGAATGAATATCAGTAAGATAGGAAACCGCTCCATCGCCCCTTGAAAACCGTTGATGATGCTCGCCGCCCCCAATCCGCCGAACATCCCAATCATCAGCCACGGCAGGCGGGCTTTGGTAAGCAGCCAGATATTATCGTCCGCTTCCACGTCTTGCGTGATACCTGCCGCCAATTGGTAGTCTTTTTCGGCTTCTTCTTTGATAACGTCCACGATATCGTCAATGGTAATCCGCCCCACGAGCCGCTTCATTTCATCGACGACGGGAATGGCTTCAAGGTCGTATTTCGACATAATCCTTGCCACATCTTCCGCAGAATCAGTAACATACACGTAATCCACTTTCGGGATATACACATCTTTGATATGCGAACGGGTCGAAGTCGTCAATAAATCCTTGAGTGACAACCGTCCTTTGAGCACATCGTCATCGTCCACCACGTAAATGGAATGTACGCGGGTAACGTATTCCGCCTGTTCCCGCATTTCTTTGACGCACTTCAGCACGTTCCAGTTTTCGTTCACTTTCACGAGCTCCTTCGCCATCAATCCCCCGGCGGTATCTTCGTCATAACGAAGCAAATCCACGATATCTTTCGCATATTCTTTGTCGTCGATGTACGAAATTACTTCGTTTTTTCGTTCTTCGGGCAGGTCAGCGATGATGTCCGCCGCATCATCGGTATCGAGTTCGAGCAGCTCGTCGGCGATTTCTTTGGAAGACAGGTTTCCCAAAATTCTATCCCGAACACCTTCGTCCAATTCCGTGAGAATGTCCGACGTTTTTTCCGAATCAAGCAAACGGATAATGTACGTCGCTTCATTTTCATTGAGTTCATCAATGATTTCGGCGATATCGGCATAGTGCAGGTCGTGCAGCAACTCCGCCAGTTCGCGGTTGCGTTCCTGCTCGATGAGGATTTCGATTTGCTCGATGAGGTGGTCGGTAAGTTTGAATTTCATAACACAAAGTTATTTGATGTGATTGCCTTCGGTGTTTGATGTTGTTTGAAATGGTTTGATTGCCTTCGGCGTTTGATACCGTTCGAACAGCG
>JAUNTM010000070.1:0-10901 GCA_030538675.1 Capnocytophaga sp. | reverse complement strand
AACAGCGCAGCGTTCAAACTTTTTCAAACCACTTCAAACAGCAAAGCTTTCAAATTTTTCCTAATAAAACCGTCAGTTCCACAAATTGTTCTACGGATAATTGTTCGGGACGAAGGTCAAAAATAGGGTTTTCTTTTATTAAAGACACTTTTTCAAATGATTTTAAGCTATTCCGGAGTGTTTTCCGCCGTTGTTGGAACGCTGTTTTCACTACCGAAAAAAACAGTTTTTCGTCGCATTGCAAATGGTAATTTTCCTTTCGGGAAAGTCTGAGTACGCCGCTTTTGACTTTCGGTGGCGGGTTGAACACTTGTTCGGATACCGTAAAAAGATATTCCGCCTCGTAAAACGCCTGTACCAAGACTGACAAAATCCCGTAGGTTTTTGAACCCGGTTTTTCGCAGATACGTTCGGCGACTTCCTTTTGGAACATTCCGCCGAACTCAGGGACAAAATCTCGCATTTCAAGCATTTTAAAAACGATTTGCGATGAGATGTTGTACGGGAAATTCCCGATGACGGCAAAGGGTTTTTGCGAAAAATACGAGGCGATGTCCATCTTCAAAAAATCGCCTTCGATGATGCGTCCGCCCAATTCGGGGAAATGGGCATAGAGGTACGCCACCGACTCGCGGTCGATTTCGATAACGTGGATTTCGGCTTTTTTTTTCAGTAGAAATTGCGTAAGAACGCCCATCCCCGGTCCGATTTCCAAAACTCGTTCGTAGCCTTGCAACGATAGCGTGTCGGCTATTTTTTGGGCGATATTCAAATCTTTTAAAAAATGTTGTCCGAGGTGTTTTTTGGCTTTTACGCTGTTCATGGGATTCGTTTTTTTAGCTTGGTGCAAAAGTAGTGAATTATTTAGTTGGAAAATAAAATTAGAGATTTGAAAACTTTTGGCAAATATTAAAAATATGTAGTATCTTTGATGACCCGAAAACCGATTAACCTCATCAGAAATATGAAAATTATCCAATATTCCATAGCATTTATAGTGGCTTTTGCCCTCGCTTCTTGTCAGCAGAATAACCCGAAAGCAGCTGCCGAACCCAATGAGCAGAAACCGTCATTCACGTTTTCAACCTGGATTACTTTTGACGGCACGCGCGATGACAAAAGCTATCATGACGAATTTCGCAAGTACAAGTCGTACGGCATCACCGAAGTGCTGGTCAATACAGAAGCCGACGCCGACAACTTGCGCCGCTTAGTACCCATAGCGGAAGCGGAAGGCATCACCCTGCATGCGTGGATTATGGCGGTAAACCGTCCGGGCGATGAAGAAGCGCTCAAGCATCCCGAATGGTACATGGTGAGCCGTGAGGGAAAATCATGCTATGACACACGCCCCTATGTGGATTATTACCAATGGCTATGCCCGACACGCAAAGAATCAAAAGCGCATATTTTGAAATTGGTATCGCAATTAGCTGAAGTGGAAGGCATTGCCAGCGTACATTTGGATTACATCCGTTTTCCCGACATTTATTTACCGATTGGTTTGTTGCCCAATTACAATCTTGTGCAAAATGAGGAATTGCCACAGTTCGATTTTTGTTATTGTGATGTTTGTGTTGCCGAATTTGAAAGTATCCACCATAAAAATCCCCGCGACTTCACACATCCTGCCATTGACATCGAATGGAAGCAATTTCGGCTGAACAAAATCCGTAATCTTGTCAACGAAGCTGCCGAAATCGTACACCGTAAAGAAAAAATGCTCACGGCTGCGGTATTTCCGTACCCCGAAATGTCCGACCAGATGGTACGCCAGCGTTGGGACAAATGGAAGGTAGACCGCGTGTACCCGATGATATACAATGATTTTTACAACGAAGAAGTTGATTGGGTTGGGTTTGCTACATGCCAAGGCGTAGAAGACCTTGAAGGCAAACACACCGAGTTGCACACAGGCTTATATGTACCGCCGCTCTCTGCCGGAGAATTGGAGGAAGCCATCCGCTATGCGTGGGAAAACGGTGCGACAGGCGTATCGTTTTATGACGGACCTGCTATTACCGAAGCACAACTCGACGCTATTAAACGCATGGCTGAAACAATTCAATCGAAATAAAGACAAATGTTTTTTAAAGAAATTTTGAAGTAAAACAGCGGTTGCTGTTTTACTTCAGTTTTCTTCGCGTTCGTTTTTTGTTATTCAGTTCGTATGTATTGTATATTTCTGCAATCAGAAGGCTTTTATCCTCTTTGAGTTGTTTGCTTTTCATGCGGACTATCTGTACTTTGTACCACCGGTATAGAAGTACTTCTTCTTTTGGGCAATAGCCCGAATACGGCAAACGATTGTGGTCTTGCAAGAAATCTTTCAGTTCTTGAAATCGCTCGTTCCACGTTTTCTTGGCATTTTGCACAGCTGCCATATTCGTGTAGCCTTCAGGATATTGCTTGTGGCTAAGCCCAATGGTGTGCGAATCGAAAAACACAAACGTCTTGGAGGTATCGAGTTTCAGGTTTTGCAATATGCTGTATTTGTTCGATGCGGGTCTGTATTTGAGTACATGCTCTGCCAATAAATTATGGTCGGCAGGCGTAGGTAATTTTTCAAGATACCGGAAGGCAATTTCCCGAATAGTACCGCCTTTGAAATCTTCAAAATCTTGTTCCCATTTTTGCAGGGCAAACATATTATTTCGCCCCATGGGGACAAAACCGTGTTCGCGTTTGAGTGATGACCGCACTCTTGAGACTTCGGATCGTTGTTCAGGATACAGTTGGTTGATGCGTTCGGCTATTTCGTCTGCACTCGAAGGCTTGCCGAGTTGTTCTAACGCTTCGTACGCAAATTCATAGCTGCGTTTTCTGGTATTTCGTTCGAGAACAACCTCGCCACGCCTATTTACTTTCAATTGAAATTCCTGGCCGACAAGTTTTTTTACGATTGCCCGCAATACGTTCATATCGTCAAAATGTTGGTACACAAGGTTTGACTGGATAAGGTCGTCAACGTTTATGACTTGCGTATTGTTGAACCGTTTTTTGAGTAATTCGTGTAATGCGTTGAAAAGTTCTTCAAAATTCAGCACGGCAGACATTCCTTTGGGGACAAGGTATAAATTATTCCAACGGTAACGACCACGGGAATATAGATTGCGGACAAGGAACAAATCATCAAGATTGCCTACCAAATCGTAATGTTCCCGCCAATAGACACTGATGAGGTACGTTGCCATGGGTTTTGACAGTTGCACACCGCTTTTGTGTACAATAGTCTTATGTAGCGCATCATCAAGCCACCATGCTTGCGAACTGCTGTGCGTGAATGCATCGAGTAAATCGTCATTAAAATAACGGATAAAACTCAGGCGCTCGGACAGTTCTCCAAGGCATTTCCCTCTGATTTGTCGGACACGTTCTCGCGTAATTCCCAGTAAGGAAGCCATTTCCTCGAGTGTTTTCCCTTTAACATTGTCATAAATATGCCATCCGTTGTACAGGATTATCGTGCTTTTGGTGTCGAACAAATATCCGTACTGTAACAAATAATCGAACCAACGGAAAATACAGGATTGTTCGAGCAATATCCCGGGCGGGTTTTTGATGCCAAAAAGGCGTTCGGCATGTAGCGAATACCGTATTTGCTTGAGCGCAGCATCATCATCTGTAAGTTGCTGGCTGAATTGCTTTATCTGAAAGAAAAAATGCTGCAATTCTACCTGTGACTTCTTGCCGACATTGTCTATTTTAGAAATTTCCGAATACGAATTGTCAAGCAGCCATCCGCTGAGAAATATAAAATCAAAATTCTGATTCAGGAAAAGCGAAAGAGCATTGTAGCTACGCACCGAAAGTTTTTTCAGTTGCACTTGGATATAACAGTTGATAGTATCAACCTGCATTGGACTAAGCTGATATATCGCCGATATTGCATCGCCTTGCGGTTTACCCCCGGATACGTTGTTATAATTCTTACACAATAGCGTAAGCTCTTCGTTGGTCTTACGGCCACAATTCTTGAGGGCAAGAAAATGCTGCTTCTGCTGATACAATTGCACCAAATCATCCATGTGGTGAATATCATTGGCTACGCACAAACGGTATGCCCTGACCGAAATCTTATTATTTACATATAGTTCTTTTAAATTCATGCAAATATGAAATACATACGTTCATAAATGAAATGTTAACAATAATTTGGCATTTTACATTTTTCAATTATTTTTTAGTTAACGAAATGTATTCATGTCCATTGTAACAAAATTTGTCTTTTTTGAAAATAAAGCTCTTATTCGGGCTTTATAAAGGGTAAATGTAATCCGATTTTGCTATAAAAGCAAATTTTTCTAAGATTATTTTTCAATTATGACTGACAAACGTAGTAAACAGTGGGGTTTACAGAAGACCGCAACCCAACCTTCAAGTCTAAAATACAGCTAAATTTATACGGAAATCTTTAGATAAAAATAATGTCTCGGTGAAGTTTTGCCAAGAACAGAAAATTTTAAACCGGCTTTGGGAGCGATGATGATATTCTTAAAAAAATAAAAAGGGCTGCCCCGAGAGGCAACCCTTTTAACCACTAAAATATATTTATAAAAAGAAAACAATTAACAATTGTGCAACCATAATCCGCATAAAAGTTGTCAGCGGATAGACACTTGCATACGTGAGTGCGGGCGTATCCGAATTGGTTACTTCATGCGAAAAAGCGAGTGCCGGCGGGTCTGTGGAGGAGCCGGCGAGCAATCCGCAGGTCTCCAAATACGTCAAACGGTAATTAAATCTTGATACTAAGGCAGTTACAATCAGCGGAATGAGCGTGATGAGTGCCCCGAGCCCCATATACAAAAACCCGTCGC
Organism: Capnocytophaga sp.; assembly: GCA_030538675.1. Lineage (GTDB taxonomy): Bacteria > Bacteroidota > Bacteroidia > Flavobacteriales > Flavobacteriaceae > Capnocytophaga. Next base: position 6,081 of record JAUNTM010000070.1, on the reverse strand, counting down.
CGTGCAAAATAGTCTCCATAAAAGTTTTGCCGGCATCGAGCCCCACGCTCGCCAAGAACAGCACAATGCCTATCTCACGCACCATAAGATTGGCACTTTGCGATACGTAATGCGTTACCGAGAATTTGCCGCCGTAACGGCTGATGAGAATCGCTACGATAAGCGGACCGCCTGCCAAACCAAGCTTTACAGGCACCGGAATCCCCGGAATGTGGAACGGAATGCTTCCGGCCAAAACCCCCAGCGTAATGCCCAAGAACAGTTCGGCAATGTGGGGTGTACGCATCCGTTTTTTGGAATTTCCGAACTCGTTGCTGATCATTTGTATACTTTGCTCATCACCGATAACGGTAATCGTATCGCCAAATTGCAGTTTGCTGTTGGGCGACGGTACAAATTCCAATCCGGCCCGATACACCCGCGTAATGGTAACGCCGAAACGCTCGCGGACATTCAGGTCAACCAATTTTTTGGAATATGCCGAACGTTGCGTTACGTTGATACGGCGCGAGACGATTTTTACCTCCTTGTCTTCATCCGAAAAATACTCCTCCGATTTCACTTTATTACCGATGAGGTTCAGCAGTTTTTCAAGTGATTTGGCATTGGCAACCACCAGAAGGATATCGCCTTTTTCAAGGATAATAGTGTTAGCGGCAAGAATGACCTCTCCTTTTTTATACAATCGTGAGACGATAAAATTCTCATCGAGCGTTTCGTTTATAGCATTTAATTTCTTACCAAACAATGCCGGATTGGCTACTTCAATAGCAAATCGTGATATAGACGCTTGGTCGCCGAGATGCTTCCGGCTGTGCAGCCTTTTTTCGGAATTAATATTGATTTTCAAAAATGATTTCATCGCCAGCATCACGATGATAATCCCCAGCACGCCAAACGGATACGCTACGGCATAGCCCGTGGAAAGCACCGATGAGGAAACTGCACCGCCAGACAAATCGGCAGCCGTAGCTTGTGCCGCACCCAGCCCGGGCGTATTCGTAACTGCCCCCGACATGATTCCCACCAACGTTGGCATATCCACTCCACTCAAATAATGGATTGCCACTACTGTAATGACGCACACCAACACCGAAAGCACTGCCAGCGAATTGAGCTTGAACCCTTCTTTCTGAAATGAGGCAAAAAAACCCGGACCCACCTGAAGCCCGATAGTGTACACAAAGAGGATAAGACCAAACTCTTTGATGAAATGCTGCACTTCATGATTTACTTCAAACCCGAAGTGTGCCGCTGCGATACCCGTAAAAAGTACGCAGGCAATCCCGAACGAGATGCCCCAAACACGAACCTTGCCCAAAGCCACTCCCAAGGCTATGACAACACCGTAAACAATTACTGTATAAGCTACACTTTCGTGATTGGACATCAAATTGATAAACCAGTCCATTTGATAAATCGTATATTTAAAAATTAAAGGACAAAGGTATCGCTTATTTGTGTGATACAAAAATATTCTGTTATAAAAATGATTGCAGCTTTGTTTTACATTCAAATTGTTTGAATTAAAGTGATGATTATAAACTATTTAAATATATCCGATTTGTTTTAATGAAAATATTTTAAGAAGAGAAACCTTCTATAATCCATTACTTTTTTATTAAAAAAAACTTATGGCAATCTGTCGTTATATTAAAACAAAGCCAAAACAAATACCTTGCTAAAATACAAATATACACACCGCCAATTGCTCTACCGCTTCGAGACAAACAGCGCTTACACAGTATCTAACGTGAGTTCGATGTAACAAGTTGTTGAATATTAGTATTTTATTTTCGCAGGAGCCCTCACCCCCAACCCCTCTATCTCATTTTTATTATTTTAGATTTTGGTTTCGATGAATCTTCGATTTCCAAGGGAGAGGGGAGCCACTCGGATAGCATTGAGCTTTTTCTCCCCTCTCCCTTATGTGAGCGAAAGCGAGGAAGTGTTAGGGGTTGGGGTGAGGGAATTAAAACATTGATTTACAATGTTTTCTTATATCGAACTCACGTTGTCTATATTTGAACAGTACGTACAATATTGATAAAGGAATTCTACTTATATTTTTAAAATCAGGCTCATAAAAATCCGAAAACACTTTTTTTTTCGGAAAATAATCACGTCCTTTGTGCAATCATTAACAAAGCCAACTCATGAATTATTTTTCTTCAAACTTTACATTAGGTATACTTGGCGGTGGGCAATTAGGAAAAATGCTACTCTACGAAACACGCAAGTATGACATCACTACGCATGTGCTCGACCCTGCTGCAGATGCCCCTTCCCGCATCGCGTGCAATCACTTTGAGCAAGGCGACCTCATGGACTATGATACGGTATATCGCTTTGGAAAACAAGTAGATGTATTGACTTTTGAGATTGAAAATGTAAATGTCGATGCCCTTGAGCAACTCGAAAAAGAAGGTGTAAAAGTCTACCCTAAGCCCGCCAGCTTGCGGATTATCCAAAACAAAGCCTCCCAGAAAGAATTTTATAAAAAAAATGCGATTCCTACAGCTCATTTTGACGTATTCGAGAGTAAAACGGACTTGGAAGAAGCCGTTCAAGAACAGTCCGTTATGCTCCCTTTTATATGGAAAAGTAGTCGTTTCGGATATGACGGCAACGGGGTTAAAATAATTCGCGCCGCAAAAGATTTGGAATCATTGCCCGACGGAGCGTGTATTGCCGAAAGTTTGGTGCCGTTCAAGCACGAATTGGCAGTTATCGTAGCCCGCAGCACAACAGGCGAAATATTGACGTATCCTGCCGTGGAAATGGAATTTCATCCCGAAGCCAACCAAGTGGAATATGTAATCTGCCCGGCACGCATAGGACAACAAGCCTCGGAAAAAGCCCGCAAAGTAGCCCTGCAAGTCGCCGAAACCTTTGACAGCGTAGGCTTGCTTGCCGTGGAAATGTTTCAAACTCATGACGACCAAATATGGATTAACGAAGTAGCCCCCCGCCCACACAATTCCGGGCATTATAGCATTGAAGCCAGCTACACAAACCAGTTTGAACAACATCTAAGAGCCATCCTTGGTTTGCCGCTCGGAAGCACCGAAAACAAAGTGAGTGCCGTAATGGTCAATTTGGTAGGAGAAGAAGGATATACAGGCGATGTACACTACCAAAACATCGAGAAAATAATGGCTTTGGACGGGGTAACACCTCATATATACGGCAAAAGACAAACCCGCCCTTTCCGAAAGATGGGACACGTAACTATCGTAGACCCTTCCGTGGAAAGAGCCAGAGCCATCGCCCAACGAGTTAAGAAAACCATACACGTTATTAGTATCTAAACAAACACCCTATTAAACCTTCTTTAACAATGAAAAAAAATGCTTATTACATCGGACTCTTAGTAGTGATTATAGTCGTAGGAGTTTTTGCAGCCGTCGAAATCAGCCGCCGGATTGCCAATGACACCGTGACAGACCAAAACCGCCACGAAGTAGGCAAAAAACCGGCCGAACTGGTTACTATTGGCAAAGCTCCTGCTTTTGCATTCACAGACCAAAACAACAATCCCATCTCCAACAAAGACTACGAGGGAAAAGTGTACATTGTTGATTTCTTTTTTGTCAACTGCCCAACTATCTGCCCTGTCATGAGTCAAAATTTAGTCAAAATCCAAAACGCATTCGAAGGCGAAAATATCGGATTTGCTTCTTTTACAATCAATCCCGAAGTCGACACCCCCGAAGTACTCAAAGCCTATGCCGACAAATACGGCGTAACCAATCCTTCATGGCATTTCCTTACGGGCGATGTTGACGATATTTATGAGTTGGCAAACAAAAGTTTCAACCTATACGCAGGCAAAGGCTCTGAAGAAGCTGGCGGGTTTGAACACTCAGGTATGTTTGCCCTGATAGACCAAAACGGCAACATCATATCACGAAAAGATGCGTATGGCAATCCTATCGTATATTATGACGGACTCAATGACGACGGCATCAAAATGCTTTCGGAAGATGTCCGCCAACTGCTTGGAAAGAAAAAATAATCATCACTTCATTGAGGCAGCGCCTTTGGCGCTGCCTCAATATTGTACCATCATCACATGCTAAAAAAACAAAATCTCTTCATCACGCTTATCTCTATCATCATCCCGATAGTAGTTGCCGTACTATTTTCCGTACGAATACCGGATGTCCAGCCGCTTACATTTCTACCGCCTATTTATGCCGGCATCAACGGACTTACAGCGATATGCCTTGTCGTAGCCGTATGGGCAGTCAAAAACAAGAAAATACAGCTTCACGAACGCTTGATGAAGCTTTGTTTGCTCTTCTCTGTGCTTTTTTTGCTCATGTATGTCGCTTACCACATGACTTCCGACTCAACACCCTACGGTGGCGAAGGAATATGGCGTACCGTATATTTTGCACTATTGATTTCGCACATTTTGCTCTCTATCATTATTATCCCATTGGTGCTTATCACTGTGGTAAAAGCCTTGTCAAACCAATATGACCAACATCGCCGTATTGCCAAAATCACATTTCCGATATGGCTGTATGTTACCATAAGCGGCGTCATTGTCTATTGGATGATATCTCCTTATTACGGAGGCTGACAAGTGTCATTTTTTTGTAAAAATCATGGCAAAATTCAGATGTAAATCTTCAAAAAAAAAGCGTTTGGTGATGATTTTCGCAAGAAACGGCTCTTAATTTGTAAGATATTATTCATATCTTCGCCTAAATTTTTCAAAAGACAAATACGCTATTACATGAAATCAATACAGCATATCCGAACCGATTTCCCGATACTCAACCGAACCGTTAACGGCAAACCGCTTATTTATTTTGACAATGCTGCCACTTCGCAAACGCCCAACCAAGTGGTGGAAAGCATCGTTGATTATTATTCGCGGCTGAATGCCAATATCCACAGAGGCGTACACACGCTCAGCCAAGAAGCTACCGATGCCTACGAACAAGCACGTATCAAAATCCAACAATACATCAATGCACGGCAATCGTCCGAAATTATTTTCACTTCGGGAACAACGCACGGCATCAACTTGGTAGCCAGCGGATTTGCTTCGCTATTGCAAGCAGGCGATGAGGTAATTATTTCGGCATCCGAGCATCACAGTAACATCGTGCCTTGGCAATTTGCCTGCCAGCGAAGCGGAGCAGTGCTCAAAGTTATCCCGATGGACGAAAAAGGCATTTTGGATTTGCAGGGGTACGCCGGAATGCTCAGCCGGAAAACGAAAATCGTCAGCGTGCAGCACGTTTCCAATGCGTTGGGAACTGTCCACCCTATCGGGGAAATCATCAAAATGGCACACCAATACGGAGCCGCCGTACTGATTGACGGAGCTCAGTCCGCACCCCACATCCAGCCTGATATGCAGGCGCTCGATGCCGATTTCTACACGATGTCAGCCCACAAAATGTACGGCCCTACGGGCGTGGGCATCCTTTACGGAAAAGAAGCATGGCTCAACCAACTTCCGCCCTACCAAGGCGGTGGCGAAATGATTAAAGAAGTACGGTTTGAAGCCTCGACTTATGCGGATTTGCCTCATAAATTCGAGGCAGGCACGCCCGACATCTGCGGAGGCATCGCAATGGGAACGGCGATTGATTATATAAATTCGATTGGTATAAAAAACATCGCTACTTATGAACATCATCTGTTGCAATACGCCACCGAAAAACTACAACAAATCAACGGACTACACATTTACGGAACAGATGACCTCCGCCAAAAAACGGCCGTCATTTCATTCAACCTCTACGGAATACACCCTTACGATGTAGGCACAATACTTGACAAACTTGGCATTGCCGTGCGGACAGGACACCATTGTGCCCAACCGGTTATGGATTTTTACGGCATCCCGGGAACGGTCAGGGCGAGTTTTGCCGCCTATAACACCACCGATGAAATTGATGTTTTTGTAGAAGCCGTGAAAAAAGCCCAAACGATGCTTTCGTGATAAGGGAATAGCGGATAGGGGACAGCGGACAGCACACCGTTTAAGCCCTATTTCCTGTCCCCTAACACTTCCTCGCTTTCGCTCACATAAGGGAGAGGGGAGCCACTCAGATA
>JAUNTM010000069.1 GCA_030538675.1 Capnocytophaga sp. | reverse complement strand
ATTTTAGATTTTGGTTTCGATGAATCTTCGATTTCCAAAGGAGAGGGGAGAAAAAAGCTCAATGCTATTTGAGTGGCTCCCCTCTCGAGGGGTCGGGGGCGAGGTCTTCCCTACGCTTTATATCGTTCTTTTTCTTTCAATCGTAATTTTAACAAGCCAAATACACCAATGGCGGCAATGGTCAGTACTGATATTTCCATGAGAGTATCCGCCCCGCGGAAATCGACCAGAATAACATTAACGATGTTTTTTCCGTGTGCCAGCACATACGAATTTTCGGCGTAGAAATTGGTAATTTCCATATTTTTGGGTGTCGTGAGGGCTTCCAAAGCGATTATCGAGATGACCGCTCCGAATGACAATGCGAGTATGCCGTGTGCTAACTGTCGTTTGTAACTGAATATTTTAAGATACGGCGGAAGTCTGTACAGCACTAACACGAACAGAATTACGGTAAGCGAATCAATGGAAAACTGCGTCATCGCCAAGTCGGGGGCACTGTACATCACGAAGGTCATACAGATTGAAAAACCGATAACGCCCATCGCTGCCAATGCGACTAACCTCGATTTGGAAAATACAACGAAAAATATCCCGACTACCATCAGCAATAGGAAAATAACCTCATAAACCGTCAGTTCGGTAACGGCGGCTTTTGAAATATCATACGTAAATCCGTTGATGAGCGAATACGCAAGCAGCAACGTAGCCGAAGCGATAATGACAAATACGTAGCGTCGTAAAAATCCGTTTTGGAGCAACTGTGTGATTTTTGCCGAAATCCGATTAAATCCGTCGGCAAAAGCGGTGAGAAGACTTTGCGGCGAAAAGGTTTCAAATTTGGCAATGAACGCTTCTTTGGCTTTCGATGGTTTCACGAAGAAATACAGCAACAATCCCAATCCTATCGTAATGGCACTGAGCATCAATACGGTATTAAATCCGTGCCAGAGTTTTAGATGAACTTCACTTTCTGCTCCCATTGCACGGAGCGACGGGATGGCGATACTGTTTTGCAATAGCGAAGGAAACAATCCGAAGACCAAGCAAAGTACGGCAAGCAACATCGGCGGAAGCCACATTGTAACGCTCGGCAGATGTATTTTTTCAAACCGGGTTGGCAATTTTCCCATAAATGGCTTGATGCCTGCTACAAATCCTGCATAGAGCAATAATGCATTGGTTATCAAAGCCAAAGCGGTCAGCATCCAAGGCTGTACAGCGTGTAAAGTAGCTTCGTAAATAAGGTCTTTTCCGATAAATCCGAAGGAAGGCGGAATACCGGCATTGGATACGGCTGCGAGAAATCCGGCAACGGCAACAGGCATCAGCACTTTACGTAATCCTGAAAGAACGGTTACATCACGTGTTCCCGTTTCGTGGTCGATGATGCCCGTAACGAGGAAAAGCGTAGCTTTGTAAGTGGCGTGAACCAGAATGAAAATCGCTGCCGCCAAAAGGGCGTGCTGCGTGCCAATCCCGATAAGGAAGGTCAGCACACCGAGTGCGGAAATGGTGGAATACGCCAAAATGCCTTTCAAATCGGTGCGGAACAGCGCGTGTACCGCCGCATAAAGCATCGTGAAGCCACCTATTATTAATAAGGTGTTGTTCCAAAATGATTGTCCGCCGAGTACGGGAGTCATTCGCATTAGCAAATAAATCCCTGCCTTGACCATCGTTGCCGAGTGCAAATAGGTGGATACCGGGGTCGGGGCTTTCATCGCTCCGGGCAACCAAAAATGAAACGGAAACTGTGCCGATTTGGTAAATGCCGCCAAGAAGAAAAGTACCACAATGAGTGAATACCAAGGACTTGACTGCACTAATCCGCTTTCTGAAAGGATTTGTGCGAAGCTGTACGAACCAGCCACTTGCCCGATGATAACCACGCCGGCAAGCATGATAAGTCCGCCGATACCCGTAACTGCGAGGGCGGTAACTGCCGATTGGCGTGAGTCGGCTTTGTCATTGTTAAATCCGATGAGGAAAAACGAACTGATACTCGTTATTTCCCAAAAAACGAATAGCGAAATGAGGTTGTCGGAAAGCACCACACCGAGCATCGCCGCCATAAACACGCTCAAATATCCGTAAAAACGGTCTAAATAGGCGTGTCCTTTTAAATAAGAGGACGTGTAGAGGAAGACCAACGCCCCGATGCCGGTAATCATCAGCGAGAACAAGAGCGAAAGCCCGTCGAGCGTAAAACTGAGATTTACGCCGAAGGAAGGCACCCATTGGTACGTCTGCCGTATGACTTCGCCCGATGCGATGCGGGGAACGAACTGTAAGAAGTACGCAAACAATGCTGCCGGTAACAGAAAAGGAATTAGAACTCCTCTTTTCTTTACAAAAGAGCCGATGACCAACAATGAAAGTGCAAACAAAAATCCTGATAATATGACTGTTAGCATGAATAGGTACTGTTTTTGGTTGTATAAATTATTCTTTTAGTTTTAGATTCTGTATCGAAAACACGAACAAAGATACTAAAATATATAAGAAATGAAAATAAAAGCGTAAAAAAAACTGAAAAAAAATAAAGAAAACAGTGTCGTAATGAAAAGGTAACATTAACGTTGTTCCTAACAGAAAAAAGCCACCTTTTCGAGTGGCTAATTTTTATAGAAATAAAGTGATTACAAAATGCTATTGAGGTCTTTGTTAACTTCTTTTACGGCGGCAGCGCTTTCTTGTACTTTTGCTTTTTCGGCATCGTTGAGTTGGATTTCTACGATTTGTTCGATACCGTTTCTGCCGATGATGGCAGGTACGCCAAGGCAGATGTCATCAAGTCCGTATTCGCCTTCGAGCAATGCCGAACAAGGATACATTTTCTTGAGGTCGCAAGCGATGGCTTGAACCAAAGCCGACACCGCAGCCCCGGGCGCATACCAAGCGGAAGTGCCTAATAATTTGGTTAGTGTTGCACCGCCTACTTTGGTTTCGTCGGATACTTTTTGTAGTTTTTCGTCGCTCAAAAACTCACTTACAGGAACGCCATTGCGTGTTGCCAAGCGCGTCAAAGGGAGCATGCCACTATCGCTGTGGGCTGCGATAACCATACCGTCCACATCCGATAACGGGCAGTCGAGCGCTTCTGCCAATCGGTATTTGAAACGGGCACTATCAAGAGCGCCCCCCATACCTATGATGCGGTTTTTAGGAAGATTGGTCGCTTTGTGTACCAAGTACGTCATAGTGTCCATAGGATTGCTCACTACGATAACGATGACGTTGGGGGAATGTTTGACCAATTGCTCCACTACCGATTTTACGATATTGGCATTCGTCCCGATGAGTTCTTCGCGCGTCATACCGGGTTTGCGCGGTATTCCTGAAGTGATGACTGCTACATCGCTACCCACAGTCTTGGAATAATCATTGGTTGAGCCTACAATTTTGGTATCAAATCCGTTTAATGGAGCGGTTTGCATTAAGTCCATAGCCTTCCCTTCGGCGTAGCCTTCCTTGATGTCTACCAATACAACTTCCGAAGCAAAATTCTTAATGGCAATGTACTCGGCACAACTCGCCCCTACGGCACCTGCCCCTACAACTGTTACTTTCATACGATTTAATTTTTTTGGTATTATTAATTATTTTATATTTTTTAAAATCACGTATCAAAGGTACGGATTTTTGTGTAGGAATGAAAAAAAATCCGAATAAAATGTATTTTTTTCTTCTATTTGTTTTAAGATGTGTGCGTTATGCATTGTAAGAAAAAGAGAAGGAATCGTATTTTTTGTATACTAATTCTTGTACTAAAAAATGGTTTTACAGCATAGTGTTACACAATGGGTGTGTAATTTTTATACAGTTTTGTGAAAGGTTTATTTTTTTCGTCTAAAAAAATAAAAATTTAATGGATTGATTGTCAGTTGTTTTGTAAGTGAAAACTGTTTTTTGACAAAAAAGGCACACATTTTTCTATATACAAAGCGTAAATGTTTGGTACAATGCCACATTAAAAACAAAAAACTAAATTACTGTCTTATATCAGAAAAACTTTTTTAGTAAAAGAAAACTTGAGAAAACCATTAAGACAAAAAAGACAATGAGAAAAACTTTCTTTATGGGAGAAAAGCAGTCGGTACTACTGCCGACTGCATTCCCACAAGGACAGCATTGTACGACAGAGGCGTAAGCCGTTTTGAAATTGGAGTTAGTAGTAGTATTTATATGCATTGTGAAAAGACTCTCTTGGGAAAGAGGGTCTTTTATTTTTTTGTCAAGCCAAAGGTTATTTTTTTCAGCGAAACAATTATTTTTGCATGTTATGTTTTAGAAAAGAAGTACTTTATGTTTAAATTTTAAACTGTATATTTGTACTTCAAAATATTTAAGTTATCGTATATGAAGCCTATACTGTTAGTGGAAGATGATGTTACCTTTTCGAGAATGCTCACACGCTTTTTGGAGCGTAACGGCTATGATGTTGCCGGATGTTTTTCGTTGGAGGAGGCTATGAAGCATTTGTCGGCTGATTTGCAAATGGTATTCACGGACCTGCGTCTTCCCGATGGCGACGGTATTCATCTTTTGAAAACGATAAAAGACACGTATCCCGATATTCCCGTAGTGGTAATGACCGGCTATGCAGAAGTGTCCACAGCCGTAGAAGCGATGAAGTTGGGGGCTTTTGATTATATCGCAAAGCCATTCCAGCAGGAAGATGTACTTAATGTCATCAAAAATGCAGGTCGCAAACTCACACCTTCTGCCACCGCAACCACGAAACACAATACTGCCAAAAATACGCCTCCTACCGATACCGAAATCGTACAAGGAATTAGTGCCGCTTCCAAGAAGCTCAATGATTTTATCACGCTGGTCGCCCCCACCGACATGTCTGTGTTGATAACAGGAGAGAGTGGTACGGGCAAAGAGGTCGTAGCCAAATCAATACACATGCTCAGCGACCGTGCCAATAAGCCGTTCGTAGCGGTTGATTGCGGAGCCATCCCCAAAGAAATTGCCTCAAGTGAATTTTTCGGGCACGTCAAAGGGTCGTTTACAGGAGCGATTGCCGACAAAAAAGGACATTTTGAAGAAGCCAACGGCGGTACTATTTTTCTCGACGAAGTAGGGAATTTGAGTTATGACAACCAAATCCAACTTTTGCGTGCCTTGCAGGAGCGACGGATAAAACCCATAGGAAGTTCCAAAGAGATAGAAGTTGATATACGCGTATTGGCAGCAACCAATGAAAACCTACTGACGGCGGTTGATAACGGGCAATTTCGGGAAGACCTCTATCACCGGCTCAATGAATTTTCCATTAAAGTGCCTTCGCTACACGAACGTAAAGATGATTTGATGATATTTGCATCATTTTTTTTAGAAAAAGCCAATCAGAAATTACGCAAGCAAGTACTCGGATTTTCACAAGAAGCTGTACAAAAAATGTTGTCGCATCCTTGGACAGGCAATCTCAGAGAATTGTCCAATACCATAAAACGGGCTGCCTTATTGGCTCAGGAAAATTACATCACCCCGCAAAACCTACCTGACGAACTCTCGTCCGATACTACGGTAGACGACAGCTTGGGAATGGTTTCTTTTTCTGCCAAAGAAAATGAAAAAGAGCTGATTATAAGTGTTTTAAAGAAAACGCAGAACAACAAAACTGAAGCCGCCAAGCTGCTCAACATCACTCGCAAAACGCTTTATAACAAACTCAAAGCGTATGATATTAACGAGTTTTAGTTTTTTTCAGAAGCGGTTTTTATTCATAAGCTTTCAACCTTTCTTCTTGCAGGTCCAATCGTCGTAAGTGTTTGCGGATGATGCTTTCATCGAGCAGTAATTCTTCTTTATTTTTATGAAGCAGATACTGTCGCTGACGCTCCAGCACATCAAGATAAATAGCCTGATATTCTTTAGAATTAAAGATGATTTCAGCACTTTGGGTGCGTTTTTCCCAAAGGGCAAGTTGGTCTTTTAGAGCAGGGAATTGTTCTATTTTGTCGCTGTATTCACTTTGGATTTTTTTGATAGCAATTTTTGCCAAATCCGTATTGATTTCATCGTCAATTTCTTTCGCAGAACGTGTGAAATCAGGGTCTTTTAACCGTAAAGATTTAATCAAAAACGGTAGTGTCAAACCTTGGAAAACCAATGTGAGGAGAATGACGACAAAGGTAATGAACAAAATCAAATTTCGTTGTGGGAAAGGGGAGCCGTCGTCCAGCGTCATCGGGATAGAGAGTGCCGCCGCCAATGATACCACCCCTCGCATTCCTGTCCAGCCCAATAGTAACGGTCCTTTCCAACCCGGATTATTCGTATCGGCAACCGTGATGAAGTTTTTCATAATCATTGTAGTGAGGACAGCTCCATAAGCGGCAATAATCCGTACAACCATCAGCACGGCAGTAATCAAAAAGCCATAGCCAACAGCTGTAGTAATATCGGTATCACCCATATTTTCAACAATTTCGGGTAGGTCTAAGCCTATCATCATGAAGACAAATCCGTTGAGTAAAAAACATAAACTTTCCCATACCGAAACACCATGTATGCGAGAAGTACTTCCTAAAAACGAATGCTGTCGGTATGCCAAAAACAACCCTCCTGCCACTACCGATAGTACCCCCGAGGCATGTGCTTCTTCTGCTGCAATGTACATGAAAAACGGTGCGACCAATGTCAAAATAACATCTATAGTAGCGTCGGTAGGTAATATTTTGTGCATTTTTATAAAAATATAGCCTATCAATAGACCAATAGCAACCCCGCCAATGCACATCCATAAAAAGCTCATAGCCGCTTGGGTCCAAATGAACTGTCCGGTAGCTACGGTAATCATCGCAAAGCGAAAAATAATCAGCGAAGAAGCGTCATTGAGCAAACTTTCGCCTTCCAAAAGTGAAGAAAAGCGCTTGGGAACGTTGATGAATTTCAGGATAGCCCCGGCACTTACCGCATCGGGAGGCGATACGATACCCCCGAGCAAAAATCCCAATGCCAATGAAAATCCCGGAATGAAATAATTGGCAGTGAAAGCCACTATCAACGAGGTGAAAAATACGACTACAAACGCAAAAGTTCTTTCCATGAAGTTGCCCAAGCCGCTTCGTATAAAAGTGGTGGCAAGAAAATGAAAAAAATAAGCTCGGGTTCGATATGAATGCGTGGTGTGCCGGGAATAAAACTAATGGCAAGCCCTGCTAAAACTAATAGAATAGGGTAGGCGACTTTAAGCCGTTTTGCCAGCATTATCAGCAAAACGATGACAATGACCAGGACTAAATAGAAAGGAAAATCGTTCATTCTGGAAATAGGAAGATAATTTCAGCAAATATAAAAAAGATTTTCTGTCAAAAAATACTGCATACAGAAAATATAGCAAAATTTTAGGATTAATTACTTCCTTTTGATTGTCAAACAGCTATTTATTTGAAAATAGTTACTGTATAAGTGTCTCATTTTCAAAATATTTTTTATCTTTGCGAAAAAACCATGAAAAAAGAATACCTTCTCAAAGTTGATGAAAGCCATCCGAGTTCGGCAGATTTTATCAAATTCCTCAAGAGTTTGGATTTTGTCAGAATGACCAAGTACAAAAAAGCTTCTGACGCTTCCAAATCCAAAAAAAACAATTCGGACAAAAAATTGAAACCAGCAGTGTGATTACACCCGCACGCTATCGGGAACCAATACGGTGTAGTCGCCTTTGTTGCGGATTACGTCGCGTACGATAGATGATGAAATAAATGAAGTTCGTGCGGCTGTCAGTAGGAATACGGTTTCTATTTTAGACAGCGTTCGGTTAGTATGTGCGATCGCTTTTTCAAATTCGAAATCAGCGGGATTGCGAAGCCCCCTGAGGATAAATCCTGCATCAATTTCTTTGCAATAATCGACAGTAAGACCTTGGTAGGTAGTTACTTTTACAGTAGGCAGGTCGGCTAATGCTTCTTCAATGAAAGCCTTGCGCTGCGCAATGGTGAACATGTAGTTTTTGTCGTTATTCACCCCAATAGCTACGACGATTTCGTCAAAAAGATGTACGGCACGCTTGATGATGTCGTAATGCCCTAGCGTAATCGGATCAAACGAACCGGGGAATAAAGCTCTTCGCATGGTAGTTGGTTTTTAGCTGGTTTATAATACTTCTTCGATAGCATTTGCAAATAATTCTGAAAGGGAAATCCCAGCCGCACTGGCTTGTTGTGGCAATAAGCTGGCTTCTGTCAGTCCGGGAGTGGTGTTCATTTCGAGTAAATACGGCGTATCATCTACGATGATAAATTCGCTACGGCTAAAGCCCTTCATTCGTAACAATCGGTATATTCTTTCGGTGAGTTGTTCTATTTTGAGCGTCATTGCGGGGCTGATGCGTGCCGGTGTTATTTCTTTGGATTTGCCTAAATATTTAGCTTCATGGTCAAAAAAATCATTTTCAGAAATGATTTCGGTCATCGGCAGTACTTTTATTTTTCCTTGATACGTAATTACGCCTACCGATACCTCTGTACCGTCCAAAAAACTTTCTATAAGTAGCTCATTATCAATAATAAACGCATCCTTAATAGCCTCGGTCAGTTGTTGTTTATCATACACTTTGTACACTCCTAAGCTACTTCCCGATTTGTTGGCTTTGACAAAGCATGGCAACCCAACGCTGGCTATAATCGCATCTTCGGTATAGGCATCGCCTTGGTTCAGATAGTATGACGGTGCGGATTGTATTCCGTACGGTTTGAGTACCGAAAGCATGTCGCGTTTGTTGAAAGTGAGCGCCGAAGCGTACATACTACATCCGCTGAGGGGCAACCCGATAAGTTCAAAATAAGCCTGCAAATATCCGTTTTCGCCGGGCGCCCCATGGATGGCATTGAAAACGGCATCAAAAGTAAGTTTGCCTTCGGGTAACATAGCCGAAAAGTCATTTTTGTCAATTTCAAATTCTTGACCATCAGGCAGTTGTAATTTCCATTTTTGAGGCGTGATGTGTACGGCATAGGGTTCGTAAGCTGCTGTAGTAAGATGTTTGACAGCAACGGCACCACTCTTGTAGGAGATTTCGGCTTCTTTGGAAAACCCACCCATGATGACGGCAATTTTTTTCTTCATGTGACAGTTTTATTTTTTCTTAATTCATCGGTATACCACCGCAAAGATACGATTTTTTATTTGTTTAGTCCCGTATCATTTTTTTTCAAAACGGGACAAAATATAAGGAACGGTTATCTATATTTGTGTTACTAAATTGTATAATGGCAGTTTTTTTATCATGACAATCTTCTTTTTAGATTTCTTTTTGTATGAAATTATCGAAATCCGATTCTTTGCCGACGTTGAATTTCTGTTTGAGTCGGTATTTGAACATCCGCACGCTTTGGGTTTCAATGTGAAGTATCTGTGCTATCTGTTTTGCACTCATTTTCAGATAGATATATGCACAATACCGCAAATCGAGTGCGGTGAGTTTTTGGTTGGCAGTTTCGTTTAACCGGTTGAAAAAATCGGGGTGCAGTGATTGCAGTTGCATCTTTATTTCTTCGTATTCGGTGCTGATTTTCTCTTCTTCTTTCAGTAATTTCTTGACTTTTTGGGGCGAACCTTCTTTGAGCGTATTGCGTATGCGTTGTATGAGTTCGTTTTTTTGTTGTACTTGCAGGGCGGTTGCCATCGTTTCTTTTTGCAGTTGTTCTTGATGCAGCCGCATCAGGTCTTGCTCGACTTTGAGACGGGCTTTTTCTTCTTTTTCGAGCTTGGTTTGCAGTTCGGCTTCTTCCTTTTCGCTTTGTATTATTTTCTCTCTTTCAAGGGAATAGCGCAGGCGGAAATGGTAGGACGAAAACATAAATACCAACCCCAGTACTGCCGATATGATGATACCGATATAGAGAAGATTCTGCCGCTCGCGAAGCTTTACTTGTTCGGACAGCAAGCCCAGTTCACGGTCTTTTTTTTTGAGTTCGTACTGTACTTCTATTTTCTGGGCATTGAACCGCTGTTGCTGGTCGTAGAGTTTCTCGTTAAGCCGGTTGATTTCTTGCCAGTAGCCCGTTGCAGTCTTGAAATCGCCTTTGGCAGATGCTATTTCCGCCAGCGAATGGTAAATTCGTATATACGTTTCCAAATCGCTGTCTGAGTGGTCTTTAACAATCGAAAGGGCATTGTTCAGATATTTTTCGGCTTGTAGCGGCTTGTTGTTCCGCATGGCAAAAACGCTTTTGATGCCGTATATATTTGCCAATACGTTCGGGCTTTTCGATAACCTTTCGGCAATATCAAGGTATTCAAAAGCCTTATTTTGAGCTTCTTGCAATGGTAATTTGGTGTATGAAAGGAAGTGGTTGGCGATGTTGTTGCACGTTACCGAAAGAGTGCTCGGCATAATCGTTTCGGGATACTGTTTGTACAAATCAAATGATTTTTGCAGATACGCATAGCTGCTGTCAATTGCGTTTTGTTGTCCATTTTTCTCATATTCAATAATATAGATGCTAGACAAAGCATTGTAACCATTTGCAAGAGCATCGTAAATACCTGCTTTTCGGGCGATGCCGATGCTGTTTTGGGCGTAGTGTTTCATCCGTTCGGTATCGTTCCAACGGCTGTAAGCAGCATACATTTTATAATTGAGCAGAAAGTGCGTGTACGGGTCGGAAGGGTCTTGCTCGGCTTGGTGCAATCCTTCTTTGCCCGAAGCGATGACTTCATCGTACAAGTCCAGCAGGTTGTTGATGTACATTTGGGCAAGCAGTGAAGCGGCTTTGGCGGTATGATTGGCTGTTTTTTCGGTCAGTCCGTAACTGATTTCGGCATTTTTTTGGGCAGCAGAAAGGCTGTCGTTCAGAGCGTACAGGCGGCTTTTGTAAGCGTACAGGTAGGCAAGCGGTGCGGTCATCTCCTTATGCTTCGCAATTTCAAAATCAAGCAAGGCTACCGCTTTTTCCATATCGCCGTTCTGGTTAAAGCGTTCGGCTTTGGCTACGGTTTCCATCAATTGGGGCGTAACCGATTGGGCTGAAACGGTTTCTACTGCACATAAAATCAATACGATACGGATAATGACATTCATGACTGTTCTTTTTTGGCAAAATCAAAATTACAAAAAATAATGTCCGGATAGCCGCTATTTTCTGCAAAAGCAAAAATACATCATTTGTAGATAGTTTCTTTTTCCAATTAAAATATTGAAAATAAATGAATTAAAAATATTTTACAATCAAAAAAATATACTGATGTAGATGAAATGTATATACATTATTTTGTGTATGTATATACTTTGTATACGCTCTTTGTTTGTTTTTGCGGTGGTTTTGTTCCACATTTGCCTCAAGTTTAATTTTTCAAAAAAACAAATTTATTATGAACGGAAAGATTCAGTCTGTTTTAAGCTACTTAGGCTTATTATTTTGGTTAATTGCCTATTTTGGCGGAAAAGAACAACGCAATGATTTGAGCCGTTATCACCTCAAGCAAGGTTTGGGATTCTTCATTGTGTGTGTGGCATTCAATGTCATCTACGTTATTGTCGCGATGATTTCATCTACCCTTGCGATGATCGTCGGCGCGGCAGGATTAATACTGTTTATCCTGATGATATTCGGTATTATCAACGCAGCCAACGAAGTGAAAAAACCACTGCCGCTGATAGGGAAAATGTTTGAAGACAAATTCGATTTTATTGATAAATAGTCTTTTTTAATTTTTCCATGATGTTCTGCCGTCAGCCATAAGGCGGTAGAACATTTTTTAACAAATAACAAAGAATATGAAAAAAGAATATCGTTATTACGAAACCCTCGACGGAAGTATTTACACACGGAAAAAAGAACGCTTTGCCATTGGTTTGCTGATTGCATCGGGCTTGGGATTACTATTTCTGGCATTCAAATGGTTTTACGGCAAAGAAGATATTCCGTTCTATACTTCACTCATTATCAGCCTAGTGTTATTTATACTTGCGTATACATCTGCCAAAGGAAGTTTGGAAATCGATACCCGAAAGCGTACTCTGACCGCCGTCCGAAGTATATTGCTTATCAAGAGGGAATATTCTTTTGACAAATTTGTCAACTTTGAGGCACACAGGGTCTTACACTACGGTTTCATCCCGAGCAACTTTACGGCACACGCTTATTTTCTTGACGAAAAAAATAAAGAATACGCGGTTGTGCTGATGAGCCGAGTCTTTTTCGGAAACCTGCGCATGATACAGCGGGTTATCGACGAAACAGCGGAAATCATGGGTGTGTCTGAAACAGAATTTGAAAACTAATAATGTATGATATTCTATTGCCAAAATAATGTCGATACGCTGGAAATCAAGCCGTTTCGAGGCGAAGGAAAGCAGAACGTACTCTACTCGTTCATCGCTTCGGCAATGATCGGGCTTATTCTCTATTGGGCGGATACACCCGATATGTTGCCGATTCTCGGCATCGTAACGGCGATATTGCTGTTCCTGTCCGTATTACAGTGGATTATTGTATCGGGCATCACAGTCATTTTCGACAAAAAAGAAAGAACCGTATACCGCCGGTATTGGAATCTATTTAAAATCAAGGTGATAGATTTCGATGCGATGACACTGCTCAAAACGAATTCCGGCAGTGGCGAAGCTTATTCAATAGCTGCCAAAACGAACCGCTACCGGTCTAAACAACGCATAAGCCGTTATCTTTCAGAGAAAAAAATGCTTATATTTGAAACCGAAATAGTACCCGAAATACTACCCTTTACATCCAAAAACAATAACTAAAATACAACATTATGAAAAAACACGCACTTATCCTCTTGGTATCGGCAGTGATGCTGTCGTGTAATTTTGGAGAAAAAGCCAAAGCTGTGGTTGAATCTGTGACGGAATCTGCAAGAAATTCTCCCTCGAAAAAAGACGATGCGATTGCGATCATCGAATTCAACAACAGTTATATTAAAATGAACGATAAACGCAATTCACGCCCCAAATACTGGGACAAATATGTTGAAGATGTATATGCGTACATACACCGAAAAGACGACAGACAGCTCACACCAACACCATCACTCGACATGGATACCGACTTTGGAGTGGTCAAAGAAGTTCCCTCGGTATTTGGCGATGACCAAGAGGAAATGCAGAAAAATCTTGATTTGCAGGCTGAAAGTTATAAAGCCATCCGCGATATTACGTCGGAAATCAGGCGGTACGTTTCGTCCGAAGATTATAAAGACGATGGCGGAAAAAAGTTTGAAGAACTTGCGGATGCTGGTGATACACACGTAGCCAACTATTACGCAGCACAGAAATTTATCTACGAAAAACTCGATGCCAGAATAGGCGAAGCCGAAGAAATCGTACTGGAAGGACACCCGATGCGAGACGAAATAGTGAGCTCAAAAAGTTTGCTTGCCACCGTTGAAGGACTGCTGGATGTCATCGGTAAGCAATACAACAATGCTGTTGTTGACCAAGCTGAAATCCAAAAACTGTATGACGAAGCCGAAGAAAAACTCAAAAGCAACCAGAAACTCAAAATCGACGAAACGAAGGTTCAGAAAAGAAAACAAGAACTTTTGGAAACCTATAATAAAGCGGTTGACGAATATCTGGGAAGTGTCCGCAAGCTGGTCCGCAATGCTAACGAGAACGGTCAAATCGACAGCAGAAACTATGATGATATATATAACAAATACCTGCAAACTATACGAGCGTATGGTAACTTTGTAGGGTGATTTTTTTTAATTTGAAAATGAGATAATTTGGAAATTTGAAAATGTTTGAATGCCTTCGGCGTTTGATATGATTTGAATGCTTCGCTGTTTGA
>JAUNTM010000068.1 GCA_030538675.1 Capnocytophaga sp. | reverse complement strand
TCCATCATCCGTTTAAAAACAGTATCGTATATCGGATTGGCAATTATCATTTTTTAATTTTTATGTGACAAAGCTACGAAATTATTTTCGAATTCTAATTTTATAAGTGAGGATTAAAATCTCTTTGGCAGCATATTTCAACAAAAGAATGAGATCATATAGAGGTAATGGTTAAAACTATGAAATTCAATAATTTAAAAAGTTTTTTGTAACAATTCGACTATCTTAAAAGAGTTTAAAAAGGTCAGGGACTAAAAAAGGAGTAGTCCTTATTTTAGTCCCTGTCATTTGTGAAATACTCATTTTTTAGAGTTACCCGCGGAGAAAGAGGGATTCGAACCCCCGGACCTGTTACAGTCAACGGTTTTCAAGACCGCCGCATTCGACCGCTCTGCCATTTCTCCAATACTGCATAAGCTGTTCCAGTTATGCGGGTGCAAATGTAGTGTATTTTTTATATTCTGCAAATTTTTTATTCAAAAAAAAATATTTTTTCTTTCAACGTAAAAACAAGTTTCACAATATCAGCAGCTTATCTAAAGTTCTATCTGGTATTGTAAGACATACATTCCCTTGCGCTCGTTTACTTTAAGCGTAGCGGCATCAAATACAGGACGGTTTTGGTAACCGAATGACAGCTTGCTTCGCTGTCCATTGAAATACACATTTAAGCCGGCATCGTACACGTTTACAGTTTGGTTAAGATTATCAAAATCAGATATTTTCACACCTATATTGGGTTGAAATCGGATGTTATTTTTTTCTGATTTGGCAAGCAAATATCCAAACTGGAAGAAAAATATGTTACCGGTACCTACGATCGGGAAGGCATTTCCACCGCCATTGAAAGAAGTTCCTGCACTATCAAATATGCTATTGGCTGCGAGGTTGCGTACATAATCGGGACCAAAATCTAAGCGGTTATATCCGAAATATGTTGTGATAGCCTCATTTTTGGCTGAAATCGGGCTGTCGTAGAATAAGTCAATGCCCAAATTAGAATGGTCGTAATATTGGTACTGGTCGGTAGTACCGGCAATAAGTTTCTGCATCATTTTGGCTTGATGAACATATCCGATACCGAGGTTTAAGATTTTTTTCGTTCCCAGATACGTTCCTACGCCACCGCTAAAAGGGTTTTTATTGCTTTCATTTTCCAAAAATTCGTATTTGAGATACGATGAAAACCGTACTCTTGGACGATTTTTGGCATATCCGGAAGCCACTTGCGCATCCGTTGGCATGACGGGAGTTTGTAGCGAGACGGTATAATCGAACTTATTTACTTGCCCTTTGGCATACATTCCGAGGTTTCGTCCGAAATCATCAGCATGGTCAAGAGTGAACAACTCGAATATTGTAGGGTCGAGATTGAGCATCGAAGCGTTGGAAAAAATCGTATAGCGTCCCGGACCGCCCCAGCTCAGCTTACCGACCCCTACCGATATGGCATCGTTGAAAGTATATTCGGCATAGAGGTCGAGGAGGCGTATGTGGTAGGGGCGTGATGCACGTTGGTTGATATTGTTTCCGCCCATGAGCATAAAGAAAAATAACTTAGGATTTACCTGTGCTTGAAGCCCCATTCGGTAGCGGCGTACGGAAAAATCAAGCGCTTGTGAGGTAGGCTCTCCATTGACCGTAGTGCCGGGGTTAGTTTCCGTATAGCGTAGCCAAAACTGACCCCGTAAGGTTGCCCGAATATAAGTTTCTCCTTTTTCATCAAAATCATACTTGAGCAATTGTGCATGACTTACTCCTGCCAGTAAGAGTAAAAGCGTAAGAATGCATATTTTTTTCATCGTAGTATTATGGTTTAATATTATTTTTTCAGCAGATAAAATCAGCCAAGCGATTTTATTAATGAACGTAAGTTTTTACTTTACAAAAGTAAAAAATATTTCGGGAAGTAGTTTTTAAAAATTAGTTTTTTACAGCTCAAATGCACGAAAAAAATGCCTGTGGGGAATAAATTATTTATTGAAATAGAATACTTTAAGGTTCAAGGCTTATCTTGAGGCGTTGATTTCGTGTGTTTGCGACAGGAAAAACACCAAACTATTCAATAGTTCCAAATTTAAAAGTATCTTTGCCCAACAAAAGAAACGTTTTCGTATGCGAATACACTTTATAGCTATCGGCGGGGCAGCGATGCACAATTTGGCATTAGAACTCGCACAATTGGGACACCAGGTAACGGGCAGTGATGATGCTATTTTTGAACCCTCACGCTCACGTTTGGCAAAAGAAGGATTGCTACCCGAAGTCATGGGGTGGCATCCTGAGCAAATTACAAATGATATAGAAATAATCATTCTCGGTATGCATGCCAAAAAAAACAATCCCGAACTTTTGCAAGCCCAAAAACTCGGTTTGACGATCTGCTCATATCCCGAATTTATTTACCAACAGGCAAAAAACAAAACCCGAGTGGTCATTGGCGGTAGTCATGGCAAAACAACGATTACTTCGATGGTACTGCACGTGATGCGATATTGCGGCGTAGGAGTTGATTATTTGGTAGGAGCCCAGCTCGAGGGTTTCGACCGAATGGTAAGGCTCTCGGACACAGCCGAATTCATGCTCATCGAAGGTGATGAATACCTGTCGTCAGCCACTGATTTGCGGCCGAAATTCCATTTGTACCAGCCTACGGTAGCCTTACTCACAGGCATCGCTTGGGACCATATCAACGTGTTTCCTACCAAAGAAATCTATACCGAGCAGTTTCGTATTTTTGTTGATACCATTACCAAAGGCGGAATCTTAATCTACAATGAAGAAGATGAAAATCTTCGAGAAATCGTGGAAAATTCAGAAAATCCTATCCGGAAAATTCCATACGCGACACCCGAATATTCGGTGCATAACGGACAAACCTACTTGCTTACCGATGAAGGCGAATTACCTTTAGAAATATTTGGCAAGCATAATATGAACAACCTTGAAGGAGCGAAATGGGTGTGCCAAAACATGGGAGTTGATGAAGCCGATTTTTACGAAGCGATTGCCTCATTCAAAGGTGCTTCTCGGAGGTTGGAGCGCTTGTATGAGAGCGATAATGTGTTGCTATTCAAAGATTTTGCACATTCGCCGAGCAAAGTTTCCGCAACGGTAACATCGGTAGCAGAACAATATCCTGAGCGTGCGTTGTGGGCGTGCCTGGAGCTGCACACATTCAGTAGTTTGGACAAAAAATTCATGCAAGAATATCATCAAACGCTGGACAAAGCCACCAAAGCAATCGTTTTTGTAGACGAATACGCTTTGAAAACAAAAGCTCAAGCAAATATTTCAGCAGAGGAGATAAGAAAAGCTTTTGGGCGAGATGATTTGATTGTAATAACTGATAATGAGGAGCTTAAGAAATTTTTATTTTCGCAAAATCTTCATAAAAGCGTGTTTTTACTGATGAGTTCAGGGAATTATGGAGGGTTGGACTTGGATGATTTTGTGAGTGAAGTCAAAAATAAATGCTAAAAATGCAAATAAATAAGAATTAATACTTAGTTTTGTCATCATTAAAATAAAATAAAATATGATTTCATTGGTACAGACCCCTATTGAACAAGGTATTGCAACGGATACTTTGGCAGAAGAAAAAACACTTTCCATTATTGATTTGGTTATCGATGGAGGTACAGGAAGTATAGTAATTATAGGCGTTCTTTTGTTGATGCTCGCTGTGGCATTGTTCATTTATTTCGAGCGGACATTTGCCATTAAAGCGGCTTCGCAAGTAGACAAAAACTTCATGTTTCAGATTAAAGACAGCATTTCTTCAGGGCGCATTCAAGCAGCCAGAGCCTTGTGTGCCCAGTCCGACACGCCTGTTGCCCGCCTTATTGAAAAAGGCATCTCGCGTATCGGGAAGCCTCTCGAAGATATTAATAAAGCTATTGAAAACGCAGGAACGCTCGAAGTCTACAAATTGGAAAAAAACACTGCCATCTTGGCAACTATCGCCGGTGCAGGCCCGATGATTGGTTTCTTAGGAACGGTAATCGGTATGATTCTTGCATTCCACCAAATGGCTACCAGCGGCGGACAAGCCGAAATGGGAGCACTCGCAGGGGGTATTTATACCGCAATGACTACAACAGTGGCGGGACTTATCGTAGGGATTATCGCCTACATCGGGTATAATCACTTGGTAGTTCGCACCGATAAAGTCGTACACCAGATGGAAGCCAATGCCGTAGAGTTTTTGGATTTATTGAATGAACCTTTGTAGTTCTTTTTTGAATAAAATAAATAAAGGAATGATGTCTTTTAGCAAAAAGAACATAGTTTCCTCAAAAAAACAAACAAAATGAAATTAAGAGGAAGAAACAAAGTAAGTCCTGAATTCAGTATGTCGTCCATGACGGACATCGTTTTCTTGCTATTGGTGTTTTTTATGCTTACCGCAAACAGTCCCAATGCCTTGGATTTGCTGTTGCCACGAGCCAAAGGAAAATCGACCAATACGCAGAATATTTCGGTAAGTATCAACAAGAATTTGAATTATTTCATAGATAAAAAACAAATACAACCCGAAAATCTGGAGCAAGAACTCAGGGCTTCGCTACAAGGCGTAGAAACCCCTACGATTATCCTTCGAGTAGAAGAAAGCGTGCCTATTGAGAATGCCGTAACCGTTATGGATATTGCCAATCAAAACCAATACAAATTGATATTGGCAGTACGCCCCAAATAAGATTTTTTTCAACTTTTTGAAGAGTAAATATGAACGTTATCAACACTCCACACAAACGCAAATCATTGGTCATCACTGCTGTATTGATGAGTTTGTTGGTATTGTTATTGTTCTACGTAGGTTTGAAATATATGGATCCGCCACCAGAAAACGGTATTGCGATAACATTCGGTGTAGACAATGTAGGGATGGGCGAGCGTACACCACCGCCACGACAGAGTGCCACAAAACCGACACCGCCACAACCCGAAACAACCCCGCAACAAAGTGCTTCGCAAGCCAATGAAAAAGTCGTAACGCAAGATACGGAAGAGTCGGTTGTCATCCCTAAAGAAACCCAGAAGGTAGAAAAGAAAAAAGAAGAAACTCCGAAAAAAGAAACCAAAACAACCGAAACTCCCAAAGAAAAACCGAAAGAAGAACCGAAGCCATCGAAAGAAGCCACCGATGCTCTTTCCAATATATTGGGAGCCGCCAATGCAGGCGGAAGCGGTTCGGCAGGGCAAGGCGATGACAACAAAGCAGGCTACAAAGGAGACCCGAAAGGCGACCCCTATGCCAGCTCTTATCATGGTTCGGATGGCTCGGGAAGTGGCGGACGCGGTTGGGGACTCAACGGACGGAGCCTCGTCTCAGGCGAAGTTGTCAAGCAGGAATGCAACGAATCGGGAAAAGTGGTAGTGCGGATAGAGGTTGACCAAAGCGGAAAAGTTGTGAAAGCAACCCCCGGCGTACGGGGAACAACCAATAATGCCCCCTGTTTATTAGAACCGGCTCGCCAAACAGCCCTCAGACACCGTTGGAATACCGACACTAACGCTCCCGCACGCCAAATAGGCTTTATCGAAATAAATTTCCGATTAGGAGAATAATACTACTTTTATTTTTTTAGAATTGAATTATCAAGATACTGTAAATTGGATGTTTGGACGCTTGCCGATGTATCAACTACAAGGCAGAGAAGCCCTCAAGCATAAATTGGATAATATTATCGCTTTCGCAAATCATTTGCAAAATCCGCACGGACGTTTTCGCAGCGTACACGTGGCAGGCACTAACGGCAAAGGTTCATCGAGCCACATGTTGGCTTCGGTACTGCAACAGGCTGGTTATAAAGTAGGATTGTATACGTCACCACATCTTAAAGATTTTCGTGAACGTATCAAAATCAACGGATTGGAAATTCCTCAGCAATATGTTGTAGAATTTATTGAAAAAAATAAATCTTTTTTAGAAGAAAATAATCTGTCGTTTTTTGAGATGACGGTAGGGCTGGCTTTTGATTATTTTGCTACTGAAAATGTGGATATTGCCATTGTGGAAGTAGGGCTTGGCGGCCGCTATGATTCTACCAATATCATCATCCCCGAAGTGTCGCTCATCACCAATATTTCCATAGACCACACAGATATATTAGGGAAAACATTGCCTGAAATTGCATTTGAAAAAGCGGGCATCATCAAGCCTTCAGTACCGGTGGTAGTCAGTGAACGGCATCCGCAGACGCAACAGGTTTTTGTAGCCAAGGCCGAAGAATGCGGCTCGCCCATCGTATTTGCTTCCGATGTAGAAACGGTGCTAACAACCGATTTGAAAGGTTATTATCAAGCGATGAATAGCAAAGGCGTGGTGGCTGTTTTGGATTTTTTACGGCATCGTGGTTGGGATATTTCTTCAGAAACCATAGCGAAAGGATTGCAAAATGTCGTGAAAAACACACAACTCAAGGGGCGATGGCAATTATTAGGCGAATGCCCAAAAATTATTTGTGATACAGCTCACAACGAAGCGGGAATTTCGTTGGTAATGCAACAAATAGCCGATGAAAAATACCGCCAACTTCGAGTGGTTCTCGGTTTTGTAAAAGAAAAAGACGTTGAAACCGTTTTAGATTTTTTTCCTAAAAATGCGATTTATTATTTCTGCAAACCTGCGATTCCACGAGGGCTTGATGCCGAATTACTTCATGCAATAGCTTCCCGTAAAGGGCTATCAGGAAAGGTGTACGCTTCTGTAAATGAAGCCTTTGGAGCAGCAAAATCAGAGTCCTCACCAGATGATTTTATCTATGTTGGTGGGAGTACGTTTGTCGTGGCGGAGGTAGTGTAAGGGTATTTGGCGTGGTTTGATTTGATTGCTTTCGGTATTTGCTGTTGTTCAAATAGCGAAGCATTCGAAAATATTTTTTAAAACCAACATAAACTAAAAAAAATAGTTTACTTTTGTAATTGCATATAAAAACACGTTCGATTGGGAGCAATCCAAAAATGTTAAATATTAGGTGTTTTTTCTATATGCCATTAAACCTTTTACCGGAAATACCGTCATACCCCAAACCACTCTTATTATGAAATACTACCTACTCCTGATTGCGCTTCTTGTCCAGACAGTTACGTTTTCGCAGTCTTTCGTTGTCAAAGGAAATGTTGTTGATAAAAACGACCAAAAACCGCTTGAAGCCGCTACCGTTTACACCGAAAATGTCCGCGACAGCTCGTTAATTTCCTATACGATAACCGATAAAAAAGGTTTTTTTTCTACGCAGGGAAATACCAGAAATAAAGAAATAAACCTCAAAATCTCGTATGTCGGGTATGCTTCTTTCGTGAAAAAAATAGAACTTTCTTCCAATGAAATCAACATCGGGCAGATAATGCTCGAACCTATGGCGGAGGAACTCAAAGGCGTGGAAGTTACCGCCGAACGAGCCCCGATAACCGTCAAAAAAGACACGCTGGAGTTCAATGCCGATTCATTCAAAACCCGCCCCGATGCTACGGTGGAGGATTTACTCAAGCAATTACCGGGCGTGGCGGTCGATGCCGACGGGAATATCACCGTCAATGGGCAACAAGTAACCGAAGTGCTGGTCAACGGAAAGCCCTTTTTCGGCAGCGACCCCAAAATCGCCACCAAAAATCTCACGAAAGAAATCGTCAGCAAAATTCAAGTAACGGACTACAAAACCCGTGAAGAAAAATTTACCGGGAAAACCAACGATTCCGATAATAAATCCATCAATATCCAACTTAAAGAAAACAAAAACCGAGGTTATTTCGGAAGGGCAACCGCAGGTTACGGCACGGACGACCGCTACGAACTCAGCGGAATGCTCAATCTTTTTAACGATGACCAAAAAATTACATTGTTGGGTTCTTCCAACAACATTAATTCTTCGGGCTTCAGTTATGATGAAGTTTTCGAGTCGATGGGCAGAAGCGGTGGCTACTCGGCGATGGAAAATATGAGGGGAAATTACCAAAACGGCATCACGACTTCATCATCGGGCGGAGCGAATTACACCGACCAATGGACGAAAATGGTAGAGGCAAACGGCAGTTATTTTATTACAAATTCTAACAACAAAAACGAAACACGCCGACAGCGGGAATATTTCCTGCCCGACCGTCATTATTTTAACAATTCTAACAGTTCTTTTGAAGGCGAAACCGATACGCACCGATTTAGCAGCGAATTGGAATTCAAGCCTTCGGAGAGCGTGCGGCTTGTCGCCCGTCCGTCGTTTAATTACAGTAATTCGGTGTCGGACAGCCGTTCGTCGGAGGAATCGCTTGACGAAAACGGGAATCTTATCAACAACAGCCAAGCCAACAGCCGGAATGAAAATACCTCGAAAAGTTTCTCCAATAGCTTGAATTTCACTAAAAAATTTGGGACAAACGGCGCCTATCTTCAAGGAGGATTTAACAATAACAACTCGCTTTACGATAGCGAGAATCTGTTGCATAACACTCGTTTTATCAATCGGACGAACCAAACGGAAATTCGCCGACAGTTATCATTGACTGATAATCAGAATGATAGCTATGGAGCAAATGCTTCTTTCCGGCAGCCGTTAGCCGAAAAGTTGTTTTTAGATTTAAATTATAATTATTGGCATTCAAAACAAATAAATGTTAAAAATACGTTTGATGCCGATGCCGGCGGTGCCTATACGCTGTTCAACACCGCACAAAGTTCCGATTTCAAAACGGAAAACCGCCGCCACTCTCCTACGGTAGGGCTTCGTCTGGAACGGGATAAAATCCGTATGAATGCCAATATCGGCGGGATTTTTACCAACCTATCCAACAAGGATTATTTACAACAAACCGATTTTGAGAAAAATTTTGCCGACTTTTCACTTAGAGGACGGTTCAGCTATCGTTTTTCGCCGCAAAAAATGCTTAATTTGAACTATTTTACAAATATAGTTACCCCGAATGTCAATCAGTTGCAGCCTATCCCGAACATCTCCAATCCGTTGAATATTTTGGTCGGAAATCCTGATTTGAATAGAGAATATTCGCAGAATGCCTATCTGCAATTTATGAATTTTAGCACAGAAACAAGCATTTCAATGGATGCGTATCTTTATCATTCGTGGACGAAAGACAAGATTATTCCGTTCTACACCACCGATGCCGACTTGGTTCGTACCACCACATACCGCAATGTCGATGGCTACCGCACGACCCGGTTTAGCGGAAATATTAGCAAAAATTACAGATTTGACGCGGTTAAATTAACACTTGGTGTTTCGGTAAATGCTTCGCATAATCGTTTGAAACAATTTTCTAACGGGGTGCTTTTCACTACCGATAGTTATGGTTTTTCGCCCGGCGGACGGTTTCAGCTGGATTGGCAAGACCGCCTGAACGTGGAGACGGGCTACACACTGCGTTTTTCGGAAGCGGCGTATGACCTTAACACAATGAATACCAATACAGTACTCTCTCACGAAGCCAATTTGAGAGCGACGGTTTATATCGCTAAAAAAATCATTTTTGGTAACGATTTTGCCTACAATTACAATCCCGATGTGTCGGCAGGATTTAACAAATCGGTATTGTTTTGGAACGCCAGCCTCGGACTCAGAGTGCTGAACGATAAAGGTACGGTACGCCTCAAAGCCTACGACCTACTTAAGCAATACAACAATGTATCTCGTTCTGTTACAGATGATTATATTCAAGACAGCCAAAGCATGGTATTGCAGCAATACTTTATGCTCAGCTTTTCATACAAATTTGGGACTTTCGGCGGCGGCAATAACAGCCAGCAAAACCGTCCGCAAGGGATGCCGAGAGGCGGAATGCGGAGAATGTAGTTTTTGATTTGGCAATAGTAAAAGAGAAATGGCTAAAAAAATAACCAAGGATACGAGCGGGTTGTGTTTGTTAGTTGAATCTGCCTATTTTCAAATTACTTTTAGTATCTTTGGCTACTCAATGTCCTACTAGTTTGTATAAAATCATGAAAAAACTTTTTTTTACATTTGTAATACTGTCATTATCTGTCTCTTATGCACAAGAGGTTTTGGTCGAAAAAAATCCGCCTGAGCATATCAGTACGATTATTTTTACGGCAGATGATAACAAACAGCAGGTTCAATTTCCGTTGGTGCGGGTGGGGGAATCGTTTACTTTGTATTTTGACGACCTCAATGCCGACGAAGCGGTTTATTACTACCGTATCACACATTGCGATTACGATTGGAAACCATCACGTTTACTCAAAAGTGAATATATAAAAGGAATGGATGACCAATATTTGCAACCGGTCGCCAACTCGTACGCTACGTTGCAACCGTATTCGCATTATCAACTTACGCTTCCTAATAATTTGACGCGTATCACCCTGACGGGCAATTATTTACTAACTATTAATGACCAATGGGGTGAGGAAGTTTTTTCCCGCCGATTTGTGATATACAACCCGATAGTAGGCGTGGTTGTTGATGTGAAAAGAGCTCGCGACCTGACTTTTTTTGACACCAAGCAAACGGTGCAATTTTCTGTCAAAGAACAACAAATGCGATTGCAAAATCCTAAAGAAACTGTCAAAACCACAATCCTGCAAAACTACCGTTGGGATACGGCAGTTTACGAACTCAAACCTCAGTATACATTGGGTAATGAGCTTATATACCGCTATGACCAAGAGAGTGCTTTTTGGGGAGGAAATGAATATTTTAATTTTGATAATAAAGACATTCGGATGGCGATGACAGGCGTTTACCGTGTGGAGCAGAACCAACTTTTTGAACATTTTTTGTTTGCCAATCCAAGCAGGGCGAATCGTGTTTATACGTATTTCCCCGATATCAACGGAAATTTTCTTATACATACAGTCAACGGACAAAATCCGAGTACCGAAGCCGACTATGCATGGGTGCATTTCGCTTTGGAAGCACAACCCGCCTATTGGAATAAAGAAATTTACGTTTACGGCAAATTTTCCAATTACGCCATTACACCGCAATACCAATTGCAATATAATGATGAGACAGGACTTTTTGAAGGAAAAGTATTGATGAAACAAGGGTTTTACAATTACAATTTTGCAATAAAAGAGGGGCAAAACATTGATTTTGATACCATTGGAGGTAATTTTTTCCAAACAGAGAATACGTATCTTGTGTTGGTGTATTACCGAGCTCCCGGGGCTATTTATGACCAAGTAATAGGTGTAGGAGCCGCGAGCAGTACCAATATTACACGGTGATACAAAAGAGTATTTTGTCAGACAAAACACAGTAAATATTTTTTTATTTTCCTCAAAAAACCGAACTTTGTACATTCGGCAAAATACCTATTGCTGAAAAGTTAAAAGAAACAACCAAAACCAACCTTTTATGAAAAAAATATTCTTATCGGTATTTTTTGTTTTCTCGGCGATTATTTCGTTGGCACAAAACAAAATAATTTCACCGATTGCAACGGCAAAAATCATCAATCCGACAACGGCAGAAATCCGTTACGAAAACGGCAAACGGCTTACGCTTGATTTTTATGCGGAAAACATCGTGCGTATGTTTCAAGACGATAGCGGTGGCATCATCCGTAATCCGCAGGCAACACCGCCAGCACAAATCCTAACCGACAACCCGAGAACGGAAATCGAAAAATTGACAATAGACGAAAAAAACACCGATTTTATCATCTCGTCTTCGGCTATTGAATTGATTATCGACAAAAAAACGTCGCTTATCAAAATCAAAAACAAGCGGTCGGGCAATATCGTTTTGGAAAGTATTTCGCCTTTTGAAATCACTCCGAAATCGGTTTCGTGGTCGCTCAAAGCCCAACCCGATGCGTATTTTTACGGGGGTGGCGTGCAGAACGGACGGTTTTCGCACAAAGGAAAATCCATCGCCATCGAAAACCAAAACTCGTGGACGGACGGCGGTGTGGCTTCGCCCAATCCGTTTTACTGGACTACGGCGGGCTACGGCATTATGTGGCATACCTTTAAAAAAGGAATTTACGACTTCGGAAGTAAAAAAAATGATGAAGTCAGGCTTTCGCACGAGACGGATTATCTCGACCTTTTCGTGATGGTCAGCGATGGTGCGGTTGCCTTGCTCAACGATTTTTACCAGCTCACGGGCAATCCTGTTTTGATGCCGAAATTCGGTTTTTACCAAGGGCATCTCAATGCTTACAACCGCGACTATTGGCTTGAAGATGAGAAAGGTATCCTTTTTGAAGACGGCAAACGCTACAAAGAAAGTCAGAAGGACAACGGCGGCATTAAAGAGTCGCTCAACGGCGAATTGGGCAATTATCAGTTTTCGGCACGCGCCGTGATTGACCGCTACAACGCCTACGATATGCCGCTCGGTTGGTTGCTCCCCAACGACGGTTACGGGGCAGGTTACGGACAAACGCAAACCATCGACGGCAATATCGCCAACCTCAAATCGCTCACCGATTATGCCCAAAAACGAGGCGTGGAAATCGGGCTTTGGACGCAATCCGACCTGCATCCGAAGGACAGCATTTCGGCTCTTTTGCAACGCGACATCGTGAAAGAAGTGCGTGATGCGGGCGTTCGCGTGCTGAAAACCGACGTGGCTTGGGTGGGAGCCGGCTATTCGTTCGGGCTGAACGGCGTGGCGGACGTTGCCCAAATTATGCCGTATTACGGAAATGACGCGCGTCCGTTTATCATTTCGCTTGACGGCTGGGCGGGAACGCAACGCTATGCAGGCATCTGGTCGGGCGACCAAACGGGCGGCGTGTGGGAATATATCCGCTTTCATATTCCGACCTATATCGGTTCGGGACTGTCTGGAAATCCGAATATTAGCTCGGATATGGACGGAATTTTCGGCGGACAAAACCGTGATGTGAACATCCGTGATTTCCAATGGAAAACCTTCACGCCGCAACAGCTCAATATGGACGGCTGGGGTGCAAACCCGAAATATCCGCAGGCACTCGGCGAACCCGCAACATCCATCAACCGGCATTATCTGAAATTGAAATCCGAATTGATGTCCTATACCTATAGTATTGCCCACGAAGCGGTGGACGGACAGCCGATGGTACGGGCGATGTTTTTGGATTTCCCGAACGCCTATACACTCGGTAAAGCGACACAATACCAATATATGTATGGAGCGAATTTCCTCGTTGCACCGATTTACCAAGCCACTGAAATTCAGGAAAATGGCGATGATATCCGCAACGGAATTTACTTGCCCGAAGGCACTTGGTACGATTATTTTTCGGGCGAACCGTATGAGGGCGGACGCATCATCAACAATTTTGAAACACCGCTTTGGAAGTTGCCCGTTTTCGTGAAAAGTGGAGCAATTATCCCGATGAACAATCCGAATAATAACGTTACGGAAATTGACAATTCATTGCGGATTTACGAGATATATCCTTCAACATCAAGCACTTTTACCGAATATGACGATGACGGCGTATCGCAATCGTACCTGCTCGGTAACTATACGACAACGCAAATTAACACTTTTGTAGAAAATAACAATCTCACCGTACAAATCCTCCCAACCGACGGATTTTTTGACCAATTTATACAAGAAAAGCGTACCGAATTGAAAATTAATCTTTCGGAAAAACCGAAGAAAATTACGGTGAAAAACAACCGAAAAACGATTGCTATTCGGGAGGCAAAATCCTTAGAAGAGTATCAAAATAATGAGAACGTTTTTTTGTATCGGACGGATATCAACCTTAATCAATTCGCAACGAAAGACAGTGATTTTTCAAAAGTGAAAATCATAAAAAATCCGCAGTTATGGCTCAAAATAAATGCCGTAAATGTGTTGGAAAGCGAACTTACTATCAACGTAAAAAACGCCATTTGGAAGCCGAAAAATACACGTTTGTCAAAATCAGGAACGCTAAAATGGAATGAAAATTCGGTGAAAGTTTCAGACGAAAATCGTACCGCTTATACGCTTACTCCGCAGTGGGAACCCATTCCCAACGCGGATTATTACGAAATAGATTTCGG
>JAUNTM010000174.1 GCA_030538675.1 Capnocytophaga sp. | reverse complement strand
CTCTTATGTTTTTTAATTTGAAAATTTGATGATTTGGAAATTTGAAAATAACGAACTCTTATGTTTTTTAATTTGAAAATTTGATGATTTGGAACGAACTCTTATGTTTTTTTAATTTGAAAATAACGAACTCCTATATCTGTTTTTTTTAGAAATTCCCCATTGGCTAATTCCTTTTGGCTATCCCCTGCCCCCTAATCCCTATCCCCTATCAAAGAAAAGAACTCCCGAAGCAGGGGAACTACAGTTAAGCATAGCGGTATCCCCGTAGTTGCTACCTGTTCCGGGTCGGGACAAGCCTTGTTCTTTTCAGGTTTTTAGAACTAAAAGTTCTCACAGATTATGAATAAATCTTGAGAGCGGACTTCCGCAATACCCTGTTCCTTGTTGTCCGCTCTCGTAATCGGTACAGGTGGCGGTTATATTTTTTTACCTTTAAACGTCATCCTTATAAAACTTCACTCTCCCCTTACTTCCTTGAATTTCTGAACCACTTCGCTGTGCGTAACAGTTTTTTCGCTGAAATAAGCGGCTATTTGCTGTTTTTCGGGGTCGGTAGCTCCGAGTTGGTTGAGAATATTCATCAAGTGCATTTTCATGTGTCCCTTTTGGATGCCCGAAGTCGTCAGTGAGCCTACGGCGGCAAAATTCTGAGCCAAGCCCACCGTGGCAGCAATCATCATCAGTTCGGTAGCCGACGGATTTTCAAGGATTTGCAGGGCTGTTTTCGCCATCGGGTGGAGGCTCGTCAGTCCGCCGACCGTGCCGAGAGCCAACGGAACGATTATTTCAAAGTGAAAAATGCCGTCCGTAATCCAAGCATTTGTCAGGCTTTGGTAGCGTCCGTTGCGGGAAGCGTAGGCGTGAACTCCGGCTTCCACCGCACGGAAATCATTGCCCGTAGCCAAAATTACCGAATCAATTCCGTTCATCACGCCTTTGTTGTGGGTTGTGGCACGGCGAACCTCAGCATTCGCAATCGCTATTGCTCGAACGAATTTTTCGGCAAATTCCTTTCCGTTTATCTCGCCAAATGAAAGTTTTTCTACAGGACACGACACTGCCGACCGCACCAAACATTCGGGAACGTAATTGGACAGAATGCTCATCACGATGTCTAATTTTTGCCCGATTGCAGGAATTTTCTCGGCTTCCGAACGAAACGTTTCCGCAAATTGTTCCAAACAACTGTTAATGAAATTCGCTCCCATCGCATCAAGGGTTTCAAACGAGGCATAGAGTTGGTAATAATGCGGCAGTTCGTCCGTTTTATCAACCAAACGTAAATCGGTAATGCCGCCACCACGTTTTTTCATATTGGCAGTCAAGTGATTAGCACTTTCCAAAAGTACGGATTTTTTGTCTTCGAAAAACGATTGAAGCGTATTTTTATCGCCGTAAAACATAAAATGTACTTGTCCGTTTTTTTCTGTGGAAATCACTTCCGACTGAAATCCGCCCCGCGATTGCCAGAATTTGGCGGCTCGGCTTGCAGCAGCTACCACCGAACTTTCTTCGATAACCATCGGCACGGTGTAGATTTTTCCGTTGATGACGAAATTCGGGGCAACGGCAAACGGCAAATAATAATTGCTCACTGCATTTTCAATAAACTCATCGTGCAGTTTTTGGAGGGCTTCATCGGCATTAAAATACCGCTCGAAACGTTGGCGGGCATCGGGTTCGTTAGTAAAATACCGCTCGCAGAGCCAGTCTATTTTTTGCGATTTGGTGAGTTTGGAAAATCCGTGTGTCATATTTTTTTGATGTGATTTGATGTGGTTTGAGATTGTTCGATGTGATTTGAGATTGCTCA
>JAUNTM010000173.1 GCA_030538675.1 Capnocytophaga sp. | reverse complement strand
CGAAACGCTATTTTTTGCCGACCGCTCGGGGGCGACCAGCGGAAGCCACCGAAGGGCGAGCAAAAAAAGCGGTTTTGCGAGTGTATTGCAGCGAAAAGCCCGACCGCCGCAAAACCTTGGCGTCCGATTAAAAAACTACCTTTGCCAGCGGCGGTAACGCCCAAAAAAATAGTATAAAGTAAATGAAAACAGAAGAAACCCATTTGGAAATTAATTTAACAGCTCTTAAACATAATATTTTATTTCTTAAAAAAAGACTACACGCTACTGCCAAATTTATGGCGGTCGTCAAGGCTTCATCGTATGGGGGCGATGCCGTTCCGATAGCTTCTTATATCGAACGCCAACATTTGGCAGATTATTTTGCCGTGGCGTACACTTCTGAAGGGCGTGCATTACGACAAGCGGGCGTAAGCTTGCCAATCGTTGTGTTGCATCCGCAACCTGTTAATTTTGAAGAAATTACAACTCTAAAGTTAGAACCTGTATTGTACTGTACCCGGATTTTGGAATTGTTTTCAGAGTATGCCAAAAGTCGAAATCTGGTGAAATATCCTGTCCACTTGAAATGTAATACGGGACTCAATCGTTTGGGGTTTTCGCTGGATGAAATAGCGAAAAATCTTGCTTCTATAGCGCATGATAATTCATTGAAAGTTGTTTCTGCAATGTCGCACATGGCGGCTTCGGAGGATTTGTCTGAACGGGAGTTTACGCTTTTACAGGTACAAAAATTTGTTAAATTCCAAGAGGTTATAAATGAAAATTTACCGAATAAAGTGATGTACCACATGTGCAATACTTCGGGAATACTCAATTATCCTCAAGCTCAATTTGATATGGTTCGCAGCGGTATCGGTATGTACGGATTTGCCAATGACGCTGATTTGCAGAAGAATCTTGTGCCGATAGGGGCTTTGAAAAGTGTCATCTCTCAAATTCATACCCTCAAAGCAGGCGATAGCTTGGGCTACAACCGCGGATTTATCGCGCAGGAGACAACACGCACCGCAACCATCCCTGTAGGACATGCCGACGGATTGAACCGCATCTACGGCAAAGGCAAAGGTTTTGTATTTGTCGGCGGAAAGAAAGCGCCTGTTTTGGGAAATGTGTGCATGGATATGGTCATGGTCGATGTTACAAATATTGATTGCAAGGAGGGTGATGAGGTTATTGTTTTCGATAAAAACCATACTGCCGAACAATTAGCAGAAAATGCTGGTACAATTTCGTACGAATTAATAACCTCTATGGCACACAGAATCAAACGAATATATATAGAAGAATAATTTATTTGCATTTTTTATTCAAAAAAACTTGTCATGTAAAATATTGTTCGTACATTTGCACTCACAAATCGCGGGATAGAGCAGTAGGTAGCTCGTCGGGCTCATAACCCGAAGGTCACTGGTTCGAGTCCAGTTCCCGCTACTACTTAAGCGTAACATTTTGATTATCAATTTGTTACGCTTATTTTATTAAAATACGTGTGTCAAATTTGTGTCATTTGTTTGGGCTTTGAAAAATCACTGCCTAAATAAAAAAAATGCCCAAAGCCGAAAACTATTCTTCACGTAAAATAAAAGCGTTTGTCGATTACAACCCTGCCGATACAAAAACAGGTTGGTCTACAGGCGGTGTTATTCTTAACGACCGCTATGTACTTACGGCAGTATATTGCATAAACCCTAACCTGCCGAAAGACTATCTTGTTCGGGTGTGATTTTCAGTATCGGAGAGACATATTGTTAAAAATTACGATAATAAAATGTTTTTCCTTATCTTGCCTTTCCAATTTTAAAACCCCAATATACCATGAAAAGATT
>JAUNTM010000067.1 GCA_030538675.1 Capnocytophaga sp. | reverse complement strand
AACAAATCTTTACAGTCCGTACTTTTTTGCGGACTGTAAAGATTTAGCATATTAAAAAATATCCAAAATTATTATTTGTACATTACTTTTTTCACGGCTTTGACCACATCACTTGCATTGGGCA
Organism: Capnocytophaga sp.; assembly: GCA_030538675.1. Lineage (GTDB taxonomy): Bacteria > Bacteroidota > Bacteroidia > Flavobacteriales > Flavobacteriaceae > Capnocytophaga. The sequence continues at coordinate 14,314 of JAUNTM010000067.1, read as the reverse complement.
ACCATTCTTGCAGCAATACGGGCGAATATGGTGCAGGTGTATCAGCAGTTGTGATACGTTGTACAGGGGCATCCAAATAATCAAACAAATTCTCTTGCACCTGATACGTAATTTCCGAAGCCACACTTCCGAAAGGCCACGCTTCTTCGAGTACTACCAAGCGGTTTGTTTTCTTTACAGAAGTAAAAATCGCTTCTTTGTCCATCGGTCGGACAGTACGAAGGTCGATAATTTCACATTCGATACCTTCTTTTGCCAAAGTTTCGGCAGCAGCATAGGCTTCTTTGATGATTTTTCCGAAAGAAACAATCGTTACATCTTTCCCTTCACGCTTGATGTCAGCCACGCCAAGCGGCAATGTGTATTCGCCTTCAGGCACTTCGCCTTTATCGCCGTACATTTGTTCCGACTCCATAAAGATGACAGGGTCGTTATCACGGATGGCTGATTTTAACAATCCTTTGGCATCATACGGATTTGACGGCACAACCACTTTTAGTCCCGGCGTATTGGCAAACCAATTTTCAAAAGCCTGCGAGTGCGTTGCCGCGAGCTGCCCTGCCGAAGCTGTCGGTCCCCTGAAAACGATAGGAATATTGAATTGCCCGCCCGACATTTGCCGCATTTTAGCCGCGTTGTTGATGATTTGGTCAATCCCTACCAGCGAGAAGTTGAACGTCATAAATTCCACAATCGGGCGGTTGCCGTTCATCGCCGCACCTACCGAAATACCCGCAAAACCGAGTTCGGAAATAGGTGTGTCAATCACTCGTTTTGCTCCGAATTCGTCCAACATTCCTTTGGAGGCTTTGTACGCTCCGTTATACTCGGCAACTTCTTCCCCCATCAAATAAATAGACTCATCGCGACGCATTTCTTCGCTCATCGCTTCGCAAATAGCTTCTCTGAATTGTATTGTTCTCATTTTTATTACTACGAATATTTTATGCTGATTTTACTTTTTCAAACCACAAAAGTATGGATTATTCTTTTACTGTGTGCTTTTTTTGAAAGTAAATATTGTTTAAAAAAAATACAACAAACTTTTTTTTGTTTTTTATGGTATTTATAATTTGCGACAAATGTCTGTTAATCAACTGTTTATATTGATTCTGTAAATTTTTCACCTAAAAGAATTGTAGTAAAAAAAATAATATGCTTGCATAGTAAATTTTTTTTTCGCATTTTTACCATATCGAAAACTCTTTGTGAGGTTTTCATCGTAAATTAGTAACACTCAAATAATCTTTTGACAATTATGAAAATACTTGTATGTATCAGCCACGTGCCTGACACCACCTCAAAGATAAACTTTACGGACAATGACAGTGCGTTTGACAAGAATGGTGTGCAGTTCATCATCAACCCCAATGACGAGTTTGGCTTGACCAAAGCCGTGATGCTTAAAGAGAACAGCGGAGCGAATGTAACCGTTGTCAACGTTGGAGCTGCCGAAGCCGAAGCCACGCTCCGCAAAGCCCTTGCGATCGGGGCTGATGAAGCTATTCGCATCAATGCCGAACCGCTCGACGGATTTTTTGTAGCCTCGCAAATCGCCAAAATAGCAGCCGGTTTCGACCTGATTATCACAGGAAAAGAATCACTCGACTACAACGGCGGAATGGTCGGCGGACTGGTCGCTGCACTGCTCGACCGTCCATTTATTGACAAATGTATCGGTCTGGAAATCAACGGAAATACCGCCAATGCCGAACGCGAAATCGACGGTGGAAAAGAAAAAATCACGGCTCAGTTGCCGCTCGTTATCGCAGGGCAAAAAGGGCTGGTGGAAGAAAAAGAACTCCGCATTCCCAATATGCGCGGCATTATGACAGCCCGAACCAAAAAACTGACCGTTGTCGAACCTGGTATGTTACAAGCCAATACCGAAATCGTTTCATTCGGCAAGCCGGAAGCCAAAAAAGCAGTGAAAATGATTTCTCCCGATAACCTTGATGAGCTTATTGATTTGCTTCACAATGAGGCTAAAGTCATCTAACGTTTACACCTATATATTAATATAAAACACAAAAAAATGTCTGTACTCATATACGCCGAATCCGAAAACGGAACATTGAAAAAATCAGCTTTTGAAGTAGCTTCGTATGCCGTTGCACTCGCTGAAAAATTGGGAACAACCGCTGTTGCCGTGACAATTAATGCTAAAAACACATCCGAATTAGGCACCTACGGAATTTCTAAAATAGTAACTATCAACGATGAGAAGCTTTCGCAATATACGGCAAAAGCATACGCAAAAGTCCTTGAACAAACGGTAGAAAAAGAACATGCGGGCATTATCGTACTGAGTTCGTCCGCCAATGCGAAATACCTCGCACCGCTTTTGGCTGTAAACTTAAACGCAGGGCTGGCTTCCAACGTAGCTTCACTCCCCGAAAGTGCCGATAATTTCACGGTAAAGTGCCATGCTTTTTCCAATAAAGCCTACGCACAAACCAAAATCAAAACGGACAAAAAACTGATTTGCCTTACGGGAAATGCGTTTGGTATCAAAGAGAATCGCGTTTCTCCCACAGAAGAGGCGTTTACACCAACATTGACCGATGCCGATTTTGACCTTCAAATAACAGGTGTGGATAAGGCTTCGGGCAAGGTTTCTATCGCCGATGCGGCTATTGTGGTTTCGGGTGGGCGCGGACTGAAAGCTCCCGAGAATTGGGGAATGATAGAAGAGCTTGCCGATGTGCTTGGGGCGGCAACCGCTTGTTCCAAACCCGTAGCCGATATGGATTGGCGGCCACACAGCGAACATGTGGGGCAAACCGGAAAACCCGTAGCCGCCAACCTTTACATCGCTATCGGAATATCGGGGGCAATACAGCATCTCGCCGGAGTTGATGCTTCCAGAGTGAAAGTGGTTATTAATAATGATGAAAACGCACCGTTCTTCAAAGCTGCCGATTATGGCGTATTGGGCGATGCATTTGAAGTCGTACCCAAACTGACTGAAAAGCTCAAAGCCTTTAAAGGGAAATAACTCTAAAAAAAACCGTTTTAAAATCATTTTAAAACGGTTTTTTTATTGAAATTCAATGTTTTACCACACTATTTTTTTGTAAAAACTCTGACGTAATCTATTTCAGAAATGACTTTCGTGAAGTTGTCTTCAGGGTAGCCAATTCCTCCAACGCCCCCAACGCCTCCAGTAAAAATGACATCCCAAGTGGTGTTTTCTCGTTTTTCATTAACGGCATCAATGATGAATTTGTTATAAATATTATCACCAAATTGGTCTGTTCTGAATGAATAATTGACCACATCGTCTATCAAGTATGTGATGCGGGCTTCGAGAGGTTTTCCCTCAATTCGTTCGATTTGTACGGAATAGATATGAAATAATTCGCCCGGGCGTTCTACTTTCATTCTTCGGTCTTGTCCTTTTGGGATGTTGATTTGCGTTTTTCCTTCGTCGGAGTTCCAAAGATGAATGGCTTGCGATACTACGTTTTTACCGTTTTCGATTACAAAAGTTTCATTGAGGTCGAGTTCTGCAGTGCTAGCCCCTTTGTAGTGCCGAGACCAAACCCCATGCCAGAACCCTTTGTCATTCACTATTTTAGCTCGTACATCAATACGGCAAAATAGAGGATAATAAACATTTCGCTCCCTTGAACCAATCGCCCCAGACCACCATCCTGTTTCGTTGTGGATGCTATTGCCATCTGTTCTTTTTTCAGAAATTATTTGTACTACTTTTTCTCCTGAACTCGTAGTTGTTATTTCTATTTGTTCGGGGCGGTACGTTTGTATCATCCCTTGAGGTCTGCCGTAATTGGCTGTGTATGAGCCCTCGGTGCCGTAAGCCAGCCATTTCTGATGGTCAAAAGCGGCTTCGTTAAATTCATCGCCACCATAATACACCCAGCCATCAGGAGCAGGGATTGAGGGCTCGGGGTTTACGGTTTCGCTTTGAGTGTCTTTCGAGCAGGCTAGCAAGATGGTGCTCATGCTAACCCATGTGATTTTTCGGATTGTTTTTTTCATTTTTGTCGTAAAATTGCTTTTTAAATAGCTTTAATTTAGTATTTTATATATTATCCTAACCAACCTTCTCGGTCAAGGCTTCGGTACTGAATGGCTTCGCCGATATGTTGTTCGTTAATATTTTCGGATTGTTCGAGGTCGGCAATAGTGCGTGCCACTTTCAGGATACGGTCATACGCACGAGCCGAAAGATGAAGTCTGTTCATGGCATTTTTGAGCATGCCGAGCGAAGTTTCGTCTAATTTACAATGCTTGCGTATCTGCTTGGTATTCATTTGCGCATTGTAATGGATATGTTCGTATTCTTTGAAGCGTTCGGTTTGTATATTGCGAGCTTCGATGACCCGTTGGCGTATCACATTACTGCTTTCGGCTTTGCGTTCGTCGGATAGTTTTTCAAACGGCACGGGATTGACTTCGATATGGATGTCGATGCGGTCGAGCAGGGGTCCTGATATTTTACTAAGATACCGTTGCATTTCGGCAGGCGATGATACTACGGGGGCATCAGGGTCGTTGAAATAGCCCCCCGGACTTGGGTTCATGCTGGCGACCAACATGAATGAAGCAGGGTAGGTTACGGTAAATTTGGCTCTCGCTATGGTTACCTCCCGGTCTTCGAGCGGTTGGCGCATTACTTCGAGTACGGTACGCTTGAATTCGGGCAATTCGTCAAGGAAAAGTACGCCGTTGTGCGCCAATGATATTTCGCCGGGTTGCGGATACGAACCACCACCGACCAATGCCACATCGGAGATGGTGTGATGCGGATTGCGGAAAGGGCGGTTGCTCATCAGTCCGACATCTTTCACACGCCCCACTACGCTGTGTATTTTGGTAGTTTCGAGTGCTTCGTGTAGCGTCATCGGGGGGAGGATGCTGGGCAAACGCTTGGCAAGCATTGTTTTTCCGGAGCCGGGCGGTCCTATCAGTATGATGTTGTGCCCACCGGCAGCAGCGATTTCCATACAGCGTTTGATAGACTCTTGTCCTTTTACGTCCGAAAAATCAAATTCGGGGAATTCCAAATTTTTATAAAATTCTTCGCGTGTATTGATTTCGGTTTTGACCAATTCTTTTTCATTATTAAAAAAATCAATCACGTCTTTGATATTTTCCACACCATAAACGTTCAAATCATTGACGATAGCAGCCTCTTTCGCATTCTGTACCGGTAGGATAAAACCTTTGAAGTTTTCTTTGCGGGCTTGTATGGCTATAGGCAGCGCACCTTTGATGGGTTGCAGGCTTCCGTCAAGCGAAAGTTCGCCCATGATGATGTAATCGCTGAGCATTTCATGTTGAATCTGTCCGTTGGCCGCCAATATCCCGATGGCAAAACTCAAATCATAAGCCGATCCTTCTTTTCGTAAGTCGGCAGGCGCCATGTTGATAGTGATTTTCTTTCCGGGGATTTTGTAGCCGTTGTTCTGAAGTGCGGCAGCGATGCGGAAATTGCTCTCTTTGATGGCGTTGTCAGGAAGTCCGACCAAATGATAACCAACACCTTTGTCGATATTTACTTCGATGATGATGGTAGTGGCTTCTACACCAAAAACAGCACTTCCGTAGATTTTTACAAGCATATTTTGATCGTTGTTAGGTTTTATATCATCTGTTAAAGACAATCGTGGTTTCGTACAAAAATAAAAAAAAATCTCAAGTAATTATTTTTGTGCTGTTATTTCATTCCATTTTCCTCTCGTAAAATCAGGAATTTTAACAGGCTGACATCCGTTTTTTACAGAAATTTCTGTTAACTCCGTCAAGCATGACCACACCACCGAATCATATACGTTAATGTCAAGTGGCAAACCGTGATGCAGACAATATATCAGTCGGTAATCCATAATGATGTCCATCGGTTTTTGGTCGGGAAGCAACGTTCTCAGATACGCCGTTTCTTTCACGAAAGGATGTTCGTGTTGTTGTAATAATTTTTCTAACTCATTCTTTTCCAATGGCTTCATGCCTTCTGGGTCGAGTGAAACTGTCGGTGTAGGGTATTTTTGAGCGAAGCCTTTCGTGCCGCTTATCAGGTGCAAACGAGAATATGGTCGGGGGCTGGTAACGTCGTGTTGCAGGAGAATGGTTTTCCCTAACCGCGTACGGATAAGCGTTGTGTTCATATCGCCCATGGCGTAGGGATAATTGGCTTGCTGTGAGTCGTTTCCGAAAGTTTCGGCAGCATATTCCCGCATTCCGAACGGAGCAGATGACATTGATACCAAAAAATCCACCGCATCGCCTCGATGAATGTTCATTGCCTGACACACGGGAGCTAAGCCGTGCGACGGATACGGATTTCCTTCGTGGGTAAGATTGTATTTTATCCGCCATTCGCCTCGTAACGTATCTCTTTCATTTTGTTGGAAATTGAGTTTGCGGAGGTCGTGAATGTACGCTCCTTCCGCGTGGACGACCGTTCCGAAAACGCCTTGTCGTACCATATTGAGTACCGCCAGTTCAAAAATATCATAACAGCAATTCTCCAACATCATGCAGTGCCGTTGCGTTTGTTCGGCAGTATCGACCAATTGCCAGCATTCGCTGACGGTCATCGCGATAGGCACTTCCACTGCCACGTGCTTGCCTTGCTCCATTGCATACACCGCCATTTCGGTATGCTGTTCCCACGGAGTGGAAATGTAAATAAGGTCGATATTTTCCTGACGGCAAAGCTCTTGCCAACTGCCGGGTTCGGTATATGTTTTTGCTTCGGGTTTGTTTTGAGATGCCAACAGTTCTTGTGCCTGTTGCACATAAGGCTGATGCACATCACATAGGGCAACTATTTCATTATTAGGTAAATACAAATATCTTTTTACGGCTTCAATCCCCCGGATGCCCAACCCGACAAAACCGATTCGGACTTTTTCCATCGGTGGAACTTTCAAATCGAAAACGTCTTTCCTTTGCGTTTTTTCCATAGTACAACTGACATTTTTTTGGCTTCCGAAGATACGGATTTTTTTGAAAATAAAAAACTTCTCACAAAATAAAACAATTTGTTTTTAATAAAACAAAAAGTAAAATAAAATCGTATTTTTATAAAAAATGTTTTATTTTAATTAATCATTTTATTTATCTTAAATTATGTTTTACCTTTGCTCGTGATAACTTTTAAAGCTATAATATCATGAAAAGAATGTCATTATTATTTTTATTGCTAAGTATATCTTGTAGTGAAAAAGAGTTTCTATCTCCCGAAGTCTCTGAAACTTCGATTGAAAAAAACCGTTCGGTTGAAGATTTATCATTTCCTTTTATAGGAGATGAAGAACTTGATTATTTTACCCAGTATCCGAATATTGTAGACTACAGTCTTGCCCGAAAGATTGCCTTATTTGGAAATGCAGGCTACGGGTTTTGTCGAAGAGATGAACTGGAACGGATACCGTCTTTCGCAAAAACCTATAGCAATCTACGATTTAAATTCATTACCTCGTTATTATGATTTTATTGCTTTAGACACAGAAAACTCTCCTATAGGTACTCTCAGAGTCAATGCGACAAAAGAACACAGCACGTCGATAAAAGGTATTTATACATATACTTTTAATTATGGTGAGTCATTGAGTAAATCTACGGTTAGCAATCCTTCGCTTTTCATAGACTGGAAAGGAGATGAATATGTTGGAATAAAATCAAAGGCGGGAGAGGTTCCTCAACAAATGGTTTCTGCACATACGGGAGAAAAAATCCTCCAAACTGATGTAAGAGAACTCAAAGGAGAAGAAATAATTGAATTGATGAGTAACAACCTATTTAATTCGCTTCTTCCGAAAGACAATAATTCTTTTGGAAACATTCCGGAACATCTATTGGCTGACGAAGAAATAAAAGAGGAAATAGAATTTTCGAAAACTATAACAATAGGCATGGTAAGGGATTCTATGAATGTTGCCTTGATCCAATCAGAAAAAGAAGCCAAGGCTTTTTGGGAAGAGATGGCATCAATTGAACCGGAGGTAATGGTTCTTACGGAAGACGAAATAAATGCCGATAGTAAGTTTTTTGGTCATTTAAAAAGAATTTTCCGAAGAGTATTCAGTAAAACCGATACAAGCTTAATAACAATTGATAAATATGACCGCAGAAAAGAGGAGTATAGAAGAGGAGGATGGTGTGGTCCTTGGGTTTGTGGTTATATTTTGTTTGTTAATCAAGGTGTTGATAAGTATACTTTTTTTGAGAAAAGTGCTTCTACGGAAGGTGAATTAGGCGTTTTAAATTTTGCATTACGCCTTTTTGGACGTCCGATGACACCCGTAGAAATGTCTCGTTCAATGCCTGTAGCTTCCAATGGACGCATTTGGATAAATCCTTCACTCCATTTCAGGGATATGTATGCCTACGACCAAATTAAATATCACAAAAAGCCCGTTATACGCCTATGTGGAGTCAATGGTGGATTACATTGGACATTAGCCTACGGAGCACGACAAACAGGTAACTGGCTGTGGAGAAATTACTATTTTTTACAAATAGATAATGGTGCTAAAGTTGGTGTCCCTGGAAATAAAGGTGATGGGAGAAATTATACAAGCGTAGATTGGTGGAATCCGTGGCTAATGGTTTGGGATTGATTGATTTTAAAATTTAAATAATGATGAAAAGTAACACAATATATAAAACACTCTTGCTTAGCTGCCTATTTTTATTAACGGCTTGTTTCACAAAAACCGAAACAGAACCCGTTGTTACAGGAAAAAGTACAGCTATGCAACATAATTACATCGCTGTTGCCGCTACGGACGGCTCGGCAGCAGAGGTAGAAATCAGTTATTCCGTACTCGGTAATGTAAATGTCGTAAAAACCGAAAGGAAGACAACACCTTTTGTATTCGGAGGCGAAAACGTAAGGGTTGTTTACGACAGTATTGCCCTCAAACACGGTAAAGATACAAAATATACTTTTTGCGAAATAAACAGAAATTATAAGCAAGGCGGAGCAGATTATTTAATCATTAAAAATCTATCCTCAATATCTTTGGAGTATTGTGTTATCGGAAATCAGTCTGTCAAATACTATCCTGCCGACAGAATAACAAGCTGGGGGTTTTCAAATAGTAGCGAGATTGACATATCGAAAGTTTTAGAGCAAACCCCGACACCAATATACGCAATGACACCAATATTATATCTGATAAATCCTGACAAATCACCGGAAATAAGTGCGTATGTCCCTTGGGCTGAACAAACATACAGTGGAGGAACCTTTTCCATAAAAGAAACTTACGCCAAAGGAGTAACCTTTAAAAATCCTATTTTCGGAGATATTACTCTTAATATACCTTTCTCAATAGAAGCTGTTATGGCATTATACAGAGAAGAATTTCATAAAGGCAACGTGCTTTTTGAGGATTTTTCTGCATACAATGCTAAGGGAATTGTCCCCAACTATGGTATTAAGAAACACTCTATGGCATTCTATGGCATTATAGCACCTAATGAAACGTTGGAAAACACAGGTCAAATATGGTTTATTAATACAAATTTAGGACAGATAGGGGGTAATGAATTTAATAAAAGTGAACGTTTTTAGATACTAATATGCTGAAAAAGATCATATTTATACTATTTATATTGGTTGCGGCTTGTTCAAAAGAGCATGTTTCGGAGGAAACTAACAGAAAAAATGCCGTCTTCGTCTACATGATAGCGGATAACGACTTGGACTTCTACGCCACAGCCAATATAAATGACATGGAGGTTTTCATGGCTGAAAACCCTTCTGCTGGAAGTGTTTATGTGTATATTGATAGGGCTAAAAACCGTAAAACAGCTCACCCTATACTTTATAAAATTACAGCCGATACTACTCCGGAAATCAGTTCTGAAATTATTTCTGTTTACAGTGAGCAAAATTCGGCAGACGAGAATGTTTTTGAAGCGATACTGCAAAATGTAATTTCAATTTCAGCAAAACAAAATGAAAAAATCAACGGAGTTGTATTGTGGTCGCATGGAAGTGGGAGGCTTCCTCATGCATCGTCTTTAAACTCTGTCCGGGCAACTGCTACGAAATCATTCGGTATTGATATGACTGTAAAAGAAGAAGGAGCCATAGGCGAAATGGATATAAAAAAACTAGCTCAAAAGCTAAAACCATATCATTTCGAATTTCTCCTTTTTGATACTTGTTTTATGGCTTCAATTGAAGTTTTTTATGAAATAAAAGACAGTTTTGATTACATAATTGCTTCTCCGACAGAAGTTTTAGCAACAGGGCTTCCTTATAAAGGCGTATTACCCGATTTGCTTTCAACAGACATACAATACAGCAATATTACAAAAAAATATGTCTCCTTTTCCCAACAGAAAAAAGGAATATTAAAATCGGCTTCAGGAGTTATCGTAAAAACTTCCGAACTAAAAAATCTTGCTTCTGCTTTTAAAAAAAACAATCTAACCCTTTTGAATACAAATGATTTAGAAAACATTCTGCAATATGACCAAAACCGAACAGGATGGCTTTTTGATATGGGACAAGCCGCAAAAATCATAGAAAAACAAAATGATTTGGACGGAAACATCACATCACAAATTTACAAAACCATTCACAATTATAATCATACAGAATGGTTTTTTAGCGAAATTAATTTAACTAAAAGCTCTGGAATAAGTATCTATATTCCCGATTTATCAGATGGAAAAACGATTGAAAACAATTATTACAAAACCCTTTCTTGGTGTAACGATGCCGGTTTTATTTCTTTTTTTAATCATATTCCCTAGTTGCTCAAAAGAAGAAATTTATCTAGATGAATATCGGCTTCATTTTAGCAACCAATATTTTGAAGCTATTGATTCAATTGCGGTTGAAAATAAAGCAATTCCCGTTAGTGTTGAAGCAGGAGAAACGTTTGCTTATGATGATTTTCCAATCTCACGAGCAGCCTATAATCTCACTTTTTATACACATTCCAATTTAATAATCAAAACGTTGCTTGATGCCAAAAGCCATCGGGAAATAATAACCATTGCGTTGCATGCCGACGGAAGTATTACTGTAGAATAACGATAGGCTTACAGCTTAGACACCAAACCTTTACTCCTTCAACTCCGCTTTCGCCAGTTCCCAAAGTTTGTCCATTTCCTCCAATGTCATTTCCGAAAGAATTTGCCCGTTTTTTTGAGCGGTTTCTTCCATTTTTTGAAAACGGTTGATGAATTTCCGGTTTGTTTTTTCCAATGCCGTATCAGGATTAATGCCACAAAGTCGGGCGTAATTGATAAGCGAAAAAAACACGTCGCCCAGCTCGGTTTCTTTGCGTTCGGGGTCGGTTTCGGTGTGGAATTCCGTCAGTTCTTCCTCTACTTTTTGCCACGCTTCTTCCGCATTCCGGAACTCAAACCCGATGCCTTTTACCTTATCTTGAATGCGGTACGCTTTGACCAAACTCGGCAGTCCGCCCGGCACGCCGCTGAGAATAGAACGGTTGCCCTCCTTGAGTTTGAGTTTTTCCCAATTTCGTTTTACTTCCTCATCATCAGCCACTTGCGTATCTCCGTAAATATGCGGATGGCGGAATATCAGTTTTTCATTCAGCGAATTAATAACGTCGGCAATATCAAAACTGCCTTTTTCCGAACCAATTTTGGCATAAAAAACAAGATGAAGCAACACGTCGCCGAGTTCTTTTTTGATTTCATTCAAATCTTCAACTAACAAGGCGTCGGAGAGTTCGTAAACTTCCTCAAGCGTGAGGTGGCGGAGCGATTGCAACGTCTGTTTTCTGTCCCACGGACATTTTTCACGCAGCTCGTCCATGATGTCGAGCAATCGGCCGAAGGCTTCCAGTTTTTGTTCTTTTGAGTTCATAAGATATTCATTATCAGAAATAAAAAAAGCCAAAGTCTGTATGCTTTGGCTTCTTATGTGATGTAAAAAATTACGAATGTTTCGCTTTGCGGAACAGTTCTTCCATTTTTTCTTTTTCCTCATCGGCGAGTGCGGCATCTACGAGGATGCGTCCGCTATGCTCATCGGTCATGATTTTTTTGCGGGCAGCAATTTCCATTTGCACTTGTGGCGGAATGGTAAAGAATGACCCTCCTGAAGCGCCACGTTCTACAGGCACTACGGCAAGGCGGTTTACGACACTTGAGCGGATACGGCGGTAAGCGGTAAGCAAACGCTCCTCAATAAGTAGCGAATATTCATCGGCTTTTGCTTTGAGGAATTCTTCTTCCTTTTGCGTTTCGGCAAGGATAGAGTCGAGTTCGCTTTTTTTGTGCTTGAGATGCGTTTCCCGTTGTGATTTTTTTTCGTCCACCTGCTTGATGGTTTCTTTTTTCATATCGATTTGAGCTTTGAATTCCTTAATTCGTTTTTCGGAAAGCTCAATTTCCAATTCTTGAAATTCTATTTCTTTGGTAATCGAATTGTATTCGCGGTTGTTGCGGACATTCTTCTGTTGTTCGTTGTACTTTTTTATCAACCCTTTTGCTTCCTCGATTCCATTCTTTTTGACGGTGATTTCAGATTGCAATTGCTCCAATTCTTCTTTGAATTTGGCGAGTCTTATTTTCAGACCTTCTACCTCATCTTCAAGGTCTTGCACTTCCAATGGCAATTCGCCACGTACGTTTTGAAGTTCGTCAATTTGAGAGTCAATTAATTGTAGGTCGTACAATGTTCTCAATTTTTCTTCTACGGTAGCTTCAGCTTTTTTTGTCATATCTATTAGTAATACTGTATAGGATTCGTATTGGTTTCGGATAAAATGATGGCAAAATTAGGGATTTTTTTTGTAAGATACTCAAATAAAAGATTTTTTGTGAATTGTTCACTTTCAAAATGTCCAATATCGGCAAGTAAAATCGTATTTTCAGCCTTAAAAAAGTCGTGATATTTGAAGTCAGCACTCACAAAAGCATCTGCTCCGGCCGATTTCGCTGCCTCAATGGCAAACGCACCACTTCCGCCCAATACGGCTACTTTTTGCACTATTTTGCCTGTCAATTCTGAGTGTCGTACGCAGGAAGCGTTCATTTTTTCTTTCAGAAATGCCAAAAAATCGTTTTCCGAAAGCGGATTTTCCAACGTTCCGACCATTCCCAATCCGATGTGCTGATGTTCGTTTTCTATCGAATAAATCTCATACGCAACCTCTTCATACGGATGATTTTTTTGGAGCGCAGCGAGAATATTCCTCTGTAAATGTTTCGGAAAAATCACCCCGATTTGCGTTTCGGGTTCGTGCTGCGGCACCCCGATTTTTCCTACCGAAGGATTGGCATCCGCAGCAGCGGTAAATGTTCCCGTTCCTTCAATATTGAAACTGCATTCGCTATAATTGCCGATATCGCCGGCGCCCGCTTCAAATAATGCTTTCCGTAGCATATCCGATTGATTAACAGGAATATAAGTAACCAACTTTCGTAACGTATTTTTTTGTGGAATGAGAATTTCGCGTGCCGAAAGCCCCAACGTATCGGCAATGGCAGCATTTACACCATATATAGTATTATCCAAAGCAGTGTGCATACTGTAAATAGCGATGTCGTGCCGAATAGCCTTCATCACCACCCGCTCCACATAGGTTTTGCCCGTGAGCGATTTCAGTCCGCCGAAAATAATTGGGTGGAAACTGACGATGAGGTTGCATTTTTTTGCAATTGACTCATCTACAACACTTTCGAGTGTGTCGAGCGTGATAAGAATACCGCTGACTACCGCCTGCCTATTGCCTACAAGCAAACCGATATTGTCAAAATCTTCCGCATAATTGGGCGGACAAAGTTCTTCTATTTTTTTGATGATGTCTTTTACTTTCATACCACTTAATTGCGTGAAAAATTAATGTGTCAATTCTATTTTAAGATATTGATTATCAGTGTTTAAATTGCCTTCTTCATTCCAAAAAATATCGGTTGGCAATGCTGTTGGATAAAAATTACTATCGTTTCCCCAAAAGCTCATTTCTTCCGGTCTTACTTGCCATATTCGGATTTGTCGACATCGTTTTGTTCCTCATCAACAATCCGTTTTTCCAATCTCCAAATTGAATTTTAACATCCGAGTGAGTTCATTTCCATCCGCCAACTTCGTTGAGGACAAGAATTTCCAAATCTTCAACTCTCCAAATTGAATTTTAACATCCGAGTGAGTTCATTTCCATCCGCCAACTTCGTTGAGGACAAGAATTTCCAAATCTTCAACTCTCCAAATTGAATTTTAACATCCGAGTGAGTTCATTTCCATCCGCCAACTTCGTTGAGGACAAGAATTTCCAAATCTTCAACTCTCCAAATTGAATTTTAACATCCGAGTGAGTTCATTTCCATCCGCCAACTTCGT
>JAUNTM010000066.1 GCA_030538675.1 Capnocytophaga sp. | reverse complement strand
CATTCGGATTTCACCGATGTATCCTTCTTGTGCTTTTAGTGTTCCTGCTGTTGTTGTTGTTAGGATTATACATGTAATCCAAAATCTAAGTGTTTTCATTTTATAGTAGTATGAGTTAGTAGTTCGTATACAAACGTAAGAGATGGGTGTTGAATGATAGAAAATAATGTCTTTTCCGGGTGAAAAACCCACGGCTGTTACTACCGTGGGGCTGTGTTGGCTTAGCGTACGTTTACCGAAATGTCAAACGTTCCGTCGAAATAATTTTCGTTCATACCGCCTCCGGAAGCATCAGCAAACGAAATCAAATACCCTTCGAGTTTTCCTTTGATGCGTTGGGTTTTGCTGCTGTCGTCCGTTACCGATTCGATGGTCATTTTTATAGGCGTTATGCCGGATTCGTTGCAAAGTGAGGACAGCGTTTCCGTGCCTACCTTGATGTACATCTGGCTGTTGCCCTTGGCTGCTACGTGCGTATCCCAATCGTATGGGTCGCAGATTTCGTATTCGCCGGCTTTCAGTTCCGCCATAGGTACGGAAAGAAAATATTCGGCTCCCGAAACGGTGTTTTTGAATGTCAAGATACCGTCCGTATACGTACCGTTAGGCACATTTTCGGTAAAAGAAAACGTGCAGTCGCCCTGTATGAGTTGGCATACATGGCTCCGTAACTCAAAAGCTATTTCGTTGGGGGCGGTTACCTCTTCGGTTTCGTCGTCCTTAGAATCGCACGCAACCAAAGCTGCTGCCATAAACAATAATGAGAGAATTTTTTTTGTCATGATTCGTTGATTTAGATTGTTAAACAAAAATGTTAGACAAATCTATCGCAGAAACATGTTTTAAACCAAATTTCGAACATTACAAAAACATTACATTTTAAAAATATACAAAATATTGGTTTTCAGAATTTTAACTAAAGCATTACATAGCTATGTAATGTAACTTTCGTTAATTGAAATGTAAAAATTGTTAATGAAAAAGAAGTAGCAAAACAATGTAATGCCGATGATTTTGTATGAAAGTTGTATTCTTTAGTTAAAACAAGCCCTCACCCCCGACCCCTAACACTTCCTCGCTTTCGCTCACATAAAGGAGAGGGGAGAAAAAGCAAAATGCTATCCGAGTGGCTCCCCTCTCCCTTGGAAATCGAAGATTCATCGAAACCAAAATATAAAATAATAAAAATGAGATATAGGGGTTGGGGGTGAGGGAATTAAAGCGTTGATTTACACTATTTTTTTACATCGAACTCATGCTAATTACTCTGCTCGATGCTTTTGTACGATTCGATGATGCTGCGTACCAGCGGATGGCGTATCACGTCTTTATCATCAAGGTGGATGATGCCTATCCCTTTTACATTCCGCAGGATAAGTAACGCTTCTTTGAGCCCCGAACTCACCCGCTTGGGCAGGTCTATCTGACCGGGGTCGCCCGTAATCATGAATTTGGCATTGCGTCCCATTCGTGTAAGAAACATTTTCATTTGTGCATGGGTTGTATTTTGTGCTTCGTCCAGAATGACAAAGGCATTGTCGAGCGTCCGTCCGCGCATAAATGCTAATGGAGCTATCTGTATCACGCCTGTTTCGAGATGATTCGCGAGTTTTTCGGCGGGAATCATATCCCGTAAGGCATCGTAGAGCGGTTGCATGTACGGGTCGAGTTTTTCTTTGAGGTCTCCGGGCAGAAAACCGAGATTTTCGCCTGCTTCCACGGCAGGACGCGTAAGGATAATCCGTTTTACCTGCTTTTCTTTAAGGGCTTTGACGGCAAGGGCAACGCCTGTGTAAGTTTTGCCTGTTCCCGCAGGCCCGACGGCAAAAACCATATCGTTCTTTTTCATCAACTCCACAAGTTTCGTCTGGTTTTTGGTCTGCGGACGGATGAGCTTCCCTCCTACTCCGTGCACTATCACGTCTGAGCCTTTTTCCCCGTTGAGCTCTTCGACTGTTTCGAGGCTGCCGGAAGTGAAAATACGGTCGATTGCCCGTTCGTCCAAACGGTTGTATTTCCCCAAATGGGTAATAAGCAAATCTATCTTTTCTTCAAATTCTGCCAGTAATTTGCGTTCGCCAAAAGCTAAAATCTTATTGCCCCGGGCTACAATCTTCAATTTCGGAAAGAATTCTTTTATTTTCTTGATGTTACTTTCGTTCTCACCGAAAAACTGTTGCGGACTGACCTCGGTCAATTCCAAAATAATCTCATTCAAAAGCTGTTGTGTTTTAATGGTTTTTGTTTGGTTAAAAGTAGTGCTTTTGTTTGAAACAGCAAAATATTTTTATCCACAATGTTATCAATAGCGAGTGCTTCGTGAAGTTTTCCGTCTTACCGCTGTAAAAATTCATTTTATAAAATCTGTTTTTTTGATTTCTTTTCGCTTTCTTTGCAAAACGTAAGACAATTTGCGATTACAGACGTATCACAATGAAAATCATCACATTAACAACCGACTTCGGCGAAAAAGATTATTCGGCAGGTGCCGTCAAAGGAGCTTTGTATGCTGCCATGCCCGATATCCGCATTGTCGATATTTCGCACTCGATATCGCCTTTCGACATCCTGCAGACAGCTTACGTACTGAAGAATGCCTATCCGCATTTTCCTAAAGGAAGCATCCATATCATCGGGGTGGATGCCGAAAAAACACCCGAAAAACGGCATTTGGTAATGAAACACAACGGGCATTATTTCATCGGGGCGGATAATGGTATTTTTCATCTTATTGCGAATAATAATCCGCAAAGCGAAATTTTTGAAATACATTCTGAGGAAGCTCCTAATTGCTTTCCTACGCTGTACGATTTCCCGAAAATAACCGCACAACTCTGCAAGGGTTTCCCTATAGAAACGCTCGGAAACCGTTTTGATGATTACTACCGCATGACAAACGTAAGAGCCGAAGTCAATAACAACCGGAAAGTTATCGAAGGGCATATCATCTACATCGACCATTATGGGAATGCCGTAAGCAATATCAGCAGGGAACTCTTTGAGGAGGTAAACCAAAATCGTCCGTATGAAATATTCTTTAACTCATACAAATTCAATAAGATACACAAAACCTATAGCCACATTATCAATTTCAGCATTCCGAAAACAAAACGCTCGTATCCCGAAGGGAAAGAAGTGGTTCTCTTCAACAGTGAAGGACTTCTCGAATTGGCTGTTTATAAAAGTAACATGCAAAACGTCGGGGGGGCAGCCACATTATTCGGGCTCAAATATCTTGATAAAGTAAGTGTGCATTTTGGTTGAACGATATAGCTGCTTCCATCAAAACATTTTATAAATCACGTACTATTTCGGCTATAATTTGGTTTGAACGCAATCGTTTGTGATGGTCGAATATATAGGATGTGAACATGAGCTCGTCTGCCTTAGTGCGTTTTGCAAAGTTGCCTATACGTTGTGTAAGTTGTTCTTTATCACCTATAAATGTATAGGAAAGCATCTGCTCTATGCTTATTTTTTCAATATCATCCAACAGATGGTCTATATTGTCCACAGGCGGTTTCATATAGTCTGATTTTCCGCTAACTATATTGCGAAACAGCAAGAATAAAGACGATGACAGCCACTCGGCTTCATGCTGCGTATCGGCTGCGATTGCATTTATGCAAGCCAATACGTAGGGCTTTGAAAGGTATTCCGAAGGAACGAATTGGTTGCGGTATATCGCAATAGCGGCTTCTAATTGTGCGGGTGCGAAATGGGAAGCAAATGCATAAGGCAATCCTAATTTTGCTGCCAGATGTGCGCTATCGGTACTTGAGCCTAATATCCATACGGGCAAATTTATTCCTTCGCGGGGTACGGCACGCACGGGGTCATTTTTTCTTTCGGACGAAAAATATCCTAATAGCTCTTCTACCTGTTGTGGAAACTGATAGGCTGCAAACTTGCTGCGATGCAGTGCGGATGCCGTCAGTTGGTCTGTACCGGGGGCTCTTCCTAATCCGAGGTCGATACGCTCCGGATAAAGTGTTCCCAATGTGCCAAACTGCTCAGCGACTACAAGCGGTGCATGATTGGGTAACATGATGCCTCCTGCGCCGACGCGTATGCGCTCTGTCCCACCCGCTACATATCCTATTAGTACCGAAGTTGCCGAACTTACCACGGCTTTCATATTGTGGTGCTCGGCAAACCAAAACCGGTTGTACCCCCATTCTTCGGCTTTCTGTGCCAAATCAAGAGAACGCTTAAAGGTTTCTGATACACTACCGCCTTCCGTAAGCGTTGCTAATTCAAGAATACTGTAAATCATTTTTTAAGGGGCTAGGGGTTAGGCAATAGCCAATAGGAAATAGCCATTAGATGTTAGACATTTGCCAATAGACAATAGTTATTAAACATTTGCCAATAGACAATAGGAAATGCTGGAGGCTATCAATTCATTTGTGGGTCGTCGGGAGAATTAACCCACATAAGGTATTCATTGCCAAGTGATTTGATTTTTTCTTTCCAAAACGAAGTGCGGGTTGATAAAAATACCTGATGGGGGGCTATATTATTGGACACGACCCAGGCATTCATGGTCAATTCGTCAGCCAACTGCTGGGAATTCCAACCCGAATAACCGAGGAAAAATTTAATGTCGTTGACAGCCAATTTTTTCGCCTGGATATTACGGATGACCTCATCAAAATCGCCTCCCCAATACACACCATTGCTTATCTTTTGGCTGTTGCTGATAATATCAGGCCGCTGGTGGATGAAATACAGATTGTCTTCTTGTACCGGACCTCCGTAATAAACTCGAAAAAGATTGGGTATATCCTCAAAAAAAGCATCCAAAAACAGATTGGAAGGCTTATTGAGTATGAAGCCCACCGCCCCCTCTTGAGAATAATCGGTCAAGAAAATGACAGACCGGCTGAATAATACATCTCCCATAATGGATGGTTCTGCGATGAGAATATTTCCTCTGTATATTGTTTTCATGATGGTAGAATTATTTTTCCGTATAAAGTTATTCTTTTTTTTTGAATCTACTCCTCCAAACAAAAAAAAATACCTCAAAATGAGGTATTTTTAACTTTTCAGAAAGATTTTTTAGTTCACTGCATCTGTCAATTCTGACCCAGCCTTGAATTTCACTACGTTTTTGGCCGCAATGTTGATAGTTTTTCCCGTTTGGGGATTTCTTCCTTCACGTGCTTCTCTCTTGGATACTGACCAAGAACCAAAGCCTATCAATGATACTTTTCCACCTGATTTCAATGTTTTTTCCACATTAGACAATAATGATTCCAATGCTTCTTTAGCTGCAACTTTTGAGATGTTAGCATCGGCAGCAATTGCGTCAATTAATTCTGTTTTGTTCATGAGCGTTATTATTATTTGCGTTAATACAATTGTAACGGCAAAGATAGCGATTAATATTTCTTATCCAAACAAGTCTTCTATAAATCAATCTTTTTTCTTTCTTTATTAATATATATTTAACTTAAAGTTATATATTAAACGACGTAGTCGCCGGGAGTAAAAGCAAATCCGTTGAGCAAATCATTGGTTTTCATGCGCTTTTTACCCGGAATTTGCAGTTCCAATATTTCTATATAGCCATCATTGACAGCGATATACAGTTTGCGTTCTTTCACGATAGGAGTTCCTATAGCGTGCGTTGGCGTATCTGCATGAAATAAGGCATCGTATATTTTAATAGGCGTCGGCTGCCCGTCTCTAAGCAATTCCGTCCAAGCGGTTGGGTAAGGACTTAGTCCTCGTACCAATCTTTCGATATTCATCCCCGGTTGCGCCCAATCAATACGGCAGTTTTCCTTAAAAAGCTTGGGCGCTCCGGGTTGTGGCTCTTTGGCGGCCTGCACTTTCGGATGATAGTTCCCGGCAGCCAGCATATCAAGGGTACGGACGACCCATTGGCTGCCTTGCAGCATGAGTTTGTCGTGAAGCGTTCCTGCCGTCTCCCTCGGATGTATATCGGTACGGGCTTGCAAGAGTATCGCTCCTGTATCTATTTTTTCATCAATGAGAAAAGTAGTAACGCCCGTCTGGGTTTCGCCATTGATAATTGCCCAATTAATCGGTGCTGCGCCTCGGTAACTCGGTAGTAATGAGGCATGTAGGTTAAATGTCCCGATACGGGGAATTTGCCATATCACTTTGGGCAACATACGGAAAGCTACAACCACCATCACATCGGGGGCAAGTGCCTGCATTTGTGCTACGAAGGTATCATCCCGTAATTTTTCGGGCTGAAATACAGGAAATCCGTGTGTTTCGGCAAACTGTTTTACGGGCGAAGACACCAATTTTAATCCTCGTCCTGACGGTTTGTCGGGAACGGTTACCACTGCCACCACTTCATGCTGACTTTCGGTAATGGCTTTGAGGCTTTCCACCGCAAATTCGGGCGTTCCCATAAATACGACGCGCAATTTTTTACACATTTTTGGTATATTGATTGTATATATTGATTGTTATTTCTTGATTTTCAAGCAATTGCTGTATCATCTTCAGTACGTTGTTTTCGTCGTAGGACAATTGCTGCATGATTTCATGCGATGTAAGCGATTGTTTGTCAAGCAATGCTACTATTTGTTTCCGCATATCCTCCGCTTCCGGATGCGGATATTTTCCCACACATACCGAACATATCCCGCAGTCTTTGCTGCCGGTTTCTCCAAAATAGTCAAGTAATTGTACGCTACGGCATTGGTTTTCGTTGGTTATGTAATGCCAAACGGTCTGTTGCAATGCCTGTTTGGATTCGCTGAGCAGACGAACGGATTTGGCAACAGCATTGATCGTCCGTTCATCATCACGCATCACCAAAAAAGTCAGTTCGAGGTCTGTATCCTGATGCCGGTACGTGATGATGTCGTCAGCCGCCATTTTTTCAAACCAATGCTTTATTTGCAGTGTATTTTCCTGAATTCTGTCGGCTATTTTTTCGATACTTACAGCAATATCTTGTTCAAACAATCCTGTGTAAGTCCGCAAAAGATAATAAACAAACGGCTTCATCGGTGCGTTTCTCTCCACATACTCCATAAGCAAACGGTTATGGGCTACAAAACGGAATATCGCCTTACGGCTAAAATTCTTAGCCAATGAGAGGATTCCCAATCGGTCGAGCATCTCCAAGCCTTGCAGCGTTCTGCCCTGAGGCAGCCGGTATTTCTGACAAAATGTGGTAAAATCCAATGAAAATCGAGCGTCTATTCCCTCGCCTATCGCTACAAAAAAATGCGAATTGAGCTTGGTATACAGGGTTTTCAGGAAATCAACATCGGGCATGTTTTCAGAAAATTGGCGTTGTGCCCGGCGGATGTCATTCGCATTGTACAACAATACGGCGAATGATTTCCTACCGTCACGCCCTGCCCTGCCCGCTTCTTGGAAATAATCTTCGAGCGTAGGCGGAATTTCCCAATGGACGACAGTCCGTACATCGGGTTTGTCTATCCCCATGCCGAAAGCGTTGGTCGCTACCATTACTTGTACTTCGTCCATGAGCCACATGCTTAGTTTTTTATTTTTCTCGTCTGCCGGCATTCCTCCGTGAAAATACGTAGCGGAAATATTTCGGTCGGTAAGATATTCGCTCATCCGTACCGTTCCTTGCCGGCTGCGCATATAGAGAATGGCTGTCCCCTTGTTATTCGTCAAAATCCGTTCGAGCAATTGGTATTTTTCTTCGGTATCATACACCATGCAAGCGATATTAGGGCGCTCGAGCGAGGTGCGTATTATCCGGGTATCCGTCATCTGCATGATGTCCATGATATCCTGTTGCACACGCCGTGTAGCCGATGCTGTCAATGCCAATACGGGAGTTTTGGGGAATTCTTGCTTGAGCCAAATACATTCCAAATACGACGGACGAAAATCTTTCCCCCAATGCGACAAACAGTGTGCTTCATCAATGGCGATCAGATTGATATCCATCTTTCGCAGGTACTCCCGCACCATCTCTTGTTGCAATCGTTCGGGCGAAAGATACAGGAATTTATAATTGCCATACACGGCATTGTTAAGAATGCGCTGCACATCGTCAAAGGATGTTCCTCCCGGTATGGACAAAGCCCGTATGCCTTTGCGTTTGAGCGTATCTACCTGGTCTTTAATCAAGGCGACCAAAGGCGATATGACGATACAAATCCCTTCCATAGCCAATGCCGGAACTTGAAAACAAACGGATTTGCCACCGCCTGTGGGCATCAAAGCCAATACATCGCGTTGGTCAAGCACCGCACGGATGATTTCTCCCTGCGGATAGCGGAATGTATCATACCCCCAATACGTTTGCAATATTTGCGTAGGTTGTTGCATTGGTTTTATTTTGAGGTACGCTCGGCGGCTATAATCACTACTTTTTCAGTACAGTTTTGCGTGGTCAGCAACCATTCTCCATTCCGGGTTTTGCCTTTGACAACGTATATTTTGCAAGGCAGGGCGTGGGTATCGCTTTTAGAAAAAAGCACATCGCCTTCCGTGAATATTTGATTCACGTCATCGGGGGTCAGTCCTTCTTGATTGACAGCAAATTCCAAGGGCTTAGAACGTAATTCTTTCAGCACTCTACAATTGGGCATATAACAGAATTCGGTACGTTTTTCTTTGAAAAAGAAGGCTAAAAATACAACTCCAATGGAAAATCCTAAGAGGTAAAACCCTATTCGTTTGATTAGTGGCATATTTTATATAAATAATAAATTAATCGGTTGGTAAGGCAGCCCGAACCATTGTGATACAGTGCTGTCGGTCAATATTCCGTGATAGAAATACAAACCGCTGCGCAGCCCTACATCGGTATGCAATATATTTTCCATGCCGCCTTCTTCGCCTATTTGCAAGAGGTAGGGCATCATGATGTTGCTTAGGGTTAGTGATGCGGTACGGGCATAGCGCGATGCCATATTGGGCACGCAATAGTGTATGACGCTGTGCTTGACGAAAGTCGGCTTAGCGAGGGTCGTGATGCGGCTCGTCTCGATACAACCGCCTGTGTCAATACTCGCATCGACGATGACAGCTCCTTTTTTCATGAGCTTGACCATCGTTTCATTGACCACTATGGGCGAACGCTTCTCGCCGAACATCGCTCCGATGAGTACATTGCAACGCATCAATGCCTTGTTGAGTATTTTGGGTTGTAGCGTTGAGGTAAATACCGACTCGCCAACGTGGTTTTTGAGTTTGCGTAAATCCGCCAGCGAGCGGTCGAATACTTTTACTTTAGCCCCCAATCCGAGGGCTGCCTTTACCCCCGCCTGCACGATGCCGTTCGCTCCAAGAAATACTACTTCTATAGGAGGAACGCCCGTAATATTCCCGAAAAGCAATCCGCCGCCTGTATGTGTGTCGGCAACCAATTCGGAAGCTACTAATACCGAACCTATTCCTATGATTTCACTCATAGATTGCCGCACAGGATGATTCCGCTGTTGGTCTTGTATGTACTCAAAAGCCAATGCCGTAATCTGCTTTTGGGCGAGTGCTTCAAAATAGGCTTTGGTCTGGGTCTTGATTTGCAAAGCGGAAATAAGCACGGCTTTGTGTTGCAGGTATTTTATCTCGGCTTCGGTGGGCGGTTCTACTTTTAAAACGATAGGACAAGCGAAAACTTTCTCCGTGTCGTATACTATTTCAGCACCCGCTTCGCTATAATCACTATCGGAAAAATTGGCGGCATTCCCCGCTTCGCTCTCTACCAATATACGATGCCCGTTGGCGACCAGTACCGCTACATCATCGGGGGCCAAACAGATGCGTTTTTCTTGATACGTACTCTCTTTAGGCAATCCTATTTTTAAGGATATATGCTGATTACTTACCGCAAGTCGTTCTTCTTTGGGCAAAAAAGTCGGATAGGATATTAATGAAGGCATGGTGTTCTATTTGCTTAAACGACAAATGTACAATTTTTGTAATACAATCGTATGTTTTTTGTCGAATATCTCCGAAAAAGAGTATGGCTGCTTTGAGAAAATAGAAAATTAGGTTTGTTTGTTTATTTCAAATTTATATATTTGTGTCTTGAGATCTATTTTTAGATTATTTAAATAAAATCATTATGAATACAAGTTTTACATTAAAAGCTGAATTTGACAACCTCTCTGTTGCAGACGCTTCTTTAATCAAAGGAATAATGAAAAAATTCAAAGCCAAAAAAGCTCGTTATTGAAGAAATAGAAAAACACCCCACTACGGGAACTCGACACGTTGAAAGACTTAAAAGATACAACGAACGCTCAATATGGTCACGCAAAATTGATAAAAAATACCGCTTGATATATGAAGTTTTTGTGTAAAAAATGTGTGCAAATGTTGGCTTGCTGGGGACATTACGACGATAAATAAGCAACCCTAAATATATCACTAAAAAACTATGGAACTCACTTGGAAAGGAAATCTTTTGGGCAATTTTAAAGTAAAAGAAAATCAAACTTTAGTAGGACACTTGTATGATAAAAACTGGATGGGCGATGTGGCTCTTGGGGAAGTTGGCAATGAAAAATATTCTTTCGTAAAGAAAAGCATTTTCAGCAATGAAGTCCTCATAACAGCCCAACTCCAAGGTAAACCAGTAGGGCGAATCCTATACAATGTGTGGAATAGCAAAGCCACTATCTACATTGACGGGCTTACGTATACCTGGCGATACGAAAATTTTTTATACACGAAATGGTGTGTGGAAAATACGGATGGGGATAAAATACGCTTTGAATCTAATTTCCTCTCCGGCGGGAAGATTTCTGCCAATGGAAACGATTCTCTGCAAATACTAATCGGTTTGTATGTTTACAGATATTTTCAAATAAGTATGTATTTTGTACTTTTTATAACGCTCTTTACGCTCAAGACACTTTTCTGATTATTTTACGGAAAGAATATTGCCTGCCGGCAAATCAAGTTTCCATCACAGCAAATGCCCGCACTGGTTGCAGTAACGGGCATTGGGCTGGTGATGATTATGCCCGCAGGAAGTACAAACCGGCGGCACTTCATTGCTGCAGTTTTCTTCTTTTTGTTGTATTTTACGGCGTACGTGCGAGTATTCGGCAGAGACAATTCCTGTAGGAACCGCGATAATTCCGTACCCCAATATCATGACGAATGAAGCGATAATTTGTCCTAAACTCGTTGCAGGGGCAATATCGCCGTAACCTACCGTCGTAAGGGTTACGATACACCAATAAATACTGCGGGGTATGCTCGTAAAACCGCTCTCATCGCTCTCTATCACGTACATAAATGACCCTAATAACACACAAATAACCAATACAAAATATACAAAAACAATGATTTTGGTGCGGCTCGCTGCAATGGCTTTTCGCAATTCTTGCCCTTGGTTGGTAAAGTTTGCCAAATCAAGAATTCGGAATACCCTAAGCAAACGCAGCGCACGGACGACCGAAAGTATTTTCGAACCCGATATGAAAAACGAAAGATACATCGGTAAAATAGCTATCAAATCAATGATTCCGTAGAAACTGAATATATACCGATACGGTTTCTTGTTGGATACGATGCGCAAAATATATTCTACCGTAAAAAATATGGTAATCACCCATTCCAAAAACACCAAAAATTTGTGGTATTTTTCATCAATATCATCGACCGTTTCGAGCATGACCATGACCACGCTCGTAAAGATGAGTATCAGAAGAATAATGTCAAACCACTTTCCAAGGGTAGTATTCGTCCCGTAAATAATTACGTACGCTTTTTGCTTTAGTATATCGTATTTTGATTTGAGAGCATTTTTCATCCGAAAAAGACAACACTATAATTTACTCTTCAGCCATTCTCGGAACGAATAAAAATTCTGAGCCGATACGCCATGCCCGACGGCAAATTCTTCATACGTCAAGTTAACGCCCAAAGGCTGCAATATTCCGGGCGTCTTGCGAGCCCAGTCTATCGGAATCACCTGGTCGCTTGTGCCGTTCGATACGTAAGCGTGTAATGCCGAATGGTTTTTGGTGCGGAAATCATCTGCTATGATATCTTCATTGACATAGCCGCTTAACCCTACGACGTTTTTTATCAATCGTGGATACGACAAAGCGATTGCCAGACTAAGTATACAGCCTTGGCTAAAGCCCAATAGCG
This sequence comes from Capnocytophaga sp., assembly GCA_030538675.1. Lineage (GTDB taxonomy): Bacteria > Bacteroidota > Bacteroidia > Flavobacteriales > Flavobacteriaceae > Capnocytophaga. Next base: position 2,659 of record JAUNTM010000066.1, on the reverse strand, counting down.
TGATGTTGCGTTTGTCGAGTTTGAACATTTGGCAGGCTTTTTCGAAACAATCGACCAACAAATCTCTCGAAGCGATGGCTTGCTCGTGGTCGCTCCACTTGTCTTCTGCGTTGGTAAAATCAATGGCATACCATGCGTAACCAAACTCGGGTAATGAGTGCGGCGCTCTAAACGATATTACGGTATATTCTTCAGGCAATTCTTCGGCAAACGAAAACAAATCGTCCTCGTTACTTCCATACCCGTGGAGCATGAAAATAACGGGGGAAAATTTCGCCTTTTTCACTGATTTTTTTATAACATATTCTAATGGAAGCGTTTCACTATTCATAGTATTTTTTTTAGATAGTAGTTAGTTTATTGGCGATACATCCGAGGACTTTCCCTTTGTGTTTTTCGCCAAGAAAAATAGCATTTTTTGATGATGACATAATGTGTTCTTTTCCAAATAAATAGTCCCCTTCGGGAGTAAATATGGTAAGGTCAGCTTCTTTTTGCTCGTCTATCGGCCGGGAAGTGATGCCGAAGCGTTTGCGGGCTGCTGTCAGGAGTTCTACAGTCCTCTCGGTGGAAACGTATTGGCTTAGTATTCCAAATACATTTTCCAATCCTATAGTGCCGTATGCAGCATGGTCAAACTCTTTGAGCTTCAGTTCTATATCCAGCGGATTGTGATCGGAAGTTACAAAATCGACCGTACCGTCGATAAGAGCATTGCGCAGCGCTTTCACGTGCTCTGTATCGCGCAACGGCGGCAATACTTTATAGCGCGTGTCAAATCCTTCAAGTACCGCATCTGTAAAATGGATGTTGTGCAACGCTACGCTGCACGTTACGTCCAATCCTTTGGCTTTAGCATCGCGTATCATCTCGATACTTCGTTTGGTTGATACTGTCGGGATGTGCAACCTGCCACCTGCGTACTCCAATACTGCCAAATCACGTGCTACGATAAGCTCTTCCGCCAGCGTGGGTATCCCTTTGAGTCCCAATCGGGTAGAAACGATATGCTCATGTGCGACCCCTTTGCCGGCAATGCGTACATCATGGGCAAATGAGATAACTACTGCTCCTATGGGTTGGGTGTACTGCAACGCTATCTTGAGTAAATTGGCATTGTCAACAGGCTTCTTGTAATCGCCGAAAGCTACTGCTCCACCGCTTTGCATGTCGTACAATTCGGCTAAGGCTTCTCCTTTACTGCCTTGCGTTAAAGCTCCAATAGGATGTGCCGTACAGGCAAAGCCTTTCGTGCGTTCTTTGATGTAAGAAATAGCTGACTTGGTATCTGCTACCGGAAAAGTTAAGGGATTGACCATCACGTGGGTAAATCCGCTTTTGGAAGCTGTTTTCATCCCGCCGGACAAGCTCTCGCGTTCTTCATAGCCCGGCTCTCCAAAGCTCACGCTACTGTCTGTCCAACCTTGAGAAACGAAAACATTTTCCAATACTGCATCTGTGTCCTTGACTACCTTCGCTTCGGAAATAGAACGAATAATCCCATTTTCTATCAGAATAGTTCTCTTCTGCCTATGAAAAGGGCTTTCACTATCCAATATGGTAGCTGCCTTTAGTAATATTTTCATTGTGTCGGGCTTGTTTATAATACTACACGGCAAAGGTACGAAAAAGAAATTAGTTATTATGGATATTTGATAAAATTATTGTATAACAACTGATAATCAATTCTTAAATAAAAAAACTCCGAACGCCCTAACGGATACTAATTACTAATTTTATATTGACAATATCAAAATAATTACTTATACTTTGATTTCTTTATATTTTTTATCTGCGATTTGCTTTACGGATATAGTCATTTAATTTGTCGGCTTCCATGCTGAAATCAAAGTATTCGTGCAAGCGATAGTAATTTTGAGGATCCAAAACCGTTTCGTATGCCGATTTGGCAAGCTCCAACCGTTTGTCATCAAAACTCATTTCACGCATCAGTCTGCCTATTTGTTCGGTCGTGAAACGCGTCGTGCTTTTCTGCATCTGAAAAAAATTAAGTTTGTCATCATCAAACATTTTTTTGGTATATACATTCAAAAATGCGTTGAAATCATCATTCCCGAAAACAGTTCCGCCACCGCCATACGAACGGTTCCAGACGCCATTCCAGCCATCACCATAATACACCTCATTGACCGACAGCAAGTCTATTTCTTCCAACAAAAACAATCCTTCTTGGGAAAAATAATCAAGCACCAAACGGCTGTTCTGCCGCGGGTTGAGCATTACTTTATAAACTACTCTCCTCCCCTCGGATATGGTCAACGCCTGCCGTCCGGGGATAATATCAAAAAAACGAAACATCCCGGTGTGTGAGGTAATCTCCTGTCCGTCAATACTTATCGTAAACCGTCCCATCTCAGGAATACGGATAAACACCTCGCTGTAACCCCGTTCGTAAGGTTGTGTCCAACGGTATTGGTAATTGCCTGCCGACTGTACTTCTACGGCAGCATTGCGCTTTATTTCGTTGCTTAGCAATTTGCCTGCCGAACCTATTTCTTGTGAAAAAACAAATCCTGATACTGACAAGAACGCCGCTGACAAGAACACCTGAAAAGTAAAATATCGTTTCATAAATTTTAAAATTTTAATCTTATAAAAGCATACCACAAATTCAATGCCAAGACAAGTTGAGAAATGG
>JAUNTM010000172.1 GCA_030538675.1 Capnocytophaga sp. | reverse complement strand
ATCTTTACCAACGCTAAACTACCATGAAAAAAACAGAAAACAACCTTCAATCACTAATGAGATTCTTAGGGCTATATGCACTCTTAGGATTGTTTCTGTTCGCCAATTATTTTGCCAACTATACCAATTTTCATCATCACGATAGTCCAACTTACCATTCGGTGCAATTACTGGACAATAATGCTGATGGATATCCGAATATAAACTTGAACCAAGAGGAGGAGGATTGCTTAATCTGTGATTTCCAAAGTTTGGTATATCATCCTTTAAACCAAAATTTCAAAGTTGCAAAATCTGCTGAAATTCCTATTTATGTAACAATCAGCGAATACATTTCATCCCAACTTTCCATTGGGCAAAAACTATCCCTACTCTTACGAGGACCACCATTTTTAGGATAATTTTCTTTTTTAGAACTTATTTTTATTTCAAAAACTCATTTGGCTGAATATTTTCATCAAATTATTCCGCTTAGTGAATATTGGTTTTATTGATTATTAAAATAATGTTTTAATATTAATTAAACTAATTTGATATAAATCTAATTCTCAACATTCAATCCATTTGAAGTCTGTTTAAATTTTTGTAATCTTTTTTAGTTTGTTTAAAATTTAATCCGCTTTCTTAGAATCATTTTTTTAATTGAGTAATTTTTCATTCTCAAACCATCAATAATGCAAAAAGTATTTATTGGTAGTCTATTGCTGGGATTCATCTTTTCTTTTGCACAAAAAAAGCCTGTACAAGAGCATATTATTGATTCCGTAAATATTACCAAAACCAATAATTTAAAAAACCAAACATCTGTAAAACAGATTGTTGAAAAAGAAACCATCCGCCAAGCCAAAGGAAATAATCTTGCCGATTTGCTCGCCAAAGGAAGCGGATTGGGTAGCGTGCAAAGTGGTGCGACCGTAGCCAAACCGATTATTCACGGGCTGTCGGGAAGCCGTATTTCGTTGATTAACAACGGAGTAAAACTCGGTTCGCAACACTGGGGACACGACCACGCTCCCGAAATCGACCCGTTTTTTGCACACGATGTTTCGGTTGTGAAAGGGGCGGAAGCCATCCGTTACGGAGCAGGAGCAATGGGCGGCGTAGTGCTGCTCGATGCCAAACCACTGCCTTCCGAAATCGGTTTCGGGGGCGATGTTTCCCTCCTCGGGGAAGACAATTCCCGCAAATTCGGCGGTGGCATCACCTTGCAAGGACGGCATTCGTTTTTGCCGAAATGGGCGTGGCGGTTTCAGGCAAATGCCAAACAATCAGGGAATTACAAAACTGCCGAATACTACGTTTACAACACGGGCGTAAGGGAACGCAATTTCAATTTCCAAACGGAATACAGGCTTGAAAATCATATTTTTGAAGCCCAATATTCCCGATTGTACTCAAAAACAGGAATTTACACCGGCTCTCGGACGGGCGATTTGGACGATTTTAAAATGAAAATCGAACTCGGACGACCGTATTTTTCCGACCCGTTTTCTTACGAAATTGAAACGCCCTACCAAGAAGTAACGCACCAAACGGCAAAAATAGCTTGGAAACAGCGGTACGATTTCGGGAAAATTGATATTTTGTATAATTTCCAACAAAATAACAGAAAGGAATTTGAAGCACGGCGGGGCGAACTTGCCGACCGACCCTCGCAGGATTGGCGACTCCGAACGCATCAGTTAAATATTGATTTCGAGAAAAATTATTCGGATTGGAAGACCAAAATCGGGTTGGATTTGTTCCGACAGATTAATTTTAACATCCCCGGCAACGGCGTTACGCCTGTCATTCCGAATTTCGTAACCGAAAACTACGCTGCATATTTTTTGCAAACTTTTGTTAAAAATAAATGGAAAGCCGAAGCAGGATTGCGGTACGATTTCCGTTTTTTGAACTTGGCTGGCTACGACTCTTTTGACCGCTATTATGCTG
>JAUNTM010000065.1 GCA_030538675.1 Capnocytophaga sp. | reverse complement strand
TTGCACCGCCTCCGCAGATGGCACTTATCCAAAAAGCAACGACCGTTCCGGCTAATAACAAAATGATTTTTAATGCCATATTTAGGTTTTGATTATAGCTACAAAATTAGGAATAAAATCAGTCCGCCCACAAATATCGGTCATCGTAATCAATGCTGTATTCTTTTAAAAATAGAAGATATTCTTCATTGTAGGCTATCTTTTTGTGGTGTTCTTTTTGATTTTCGATATATTTCTTTGTTTTGTCGTGAGCCGTCATCCCGAACCCCCAACGTTCGCACGTTGGGCTGAAATAAGTCGCCCTTTCAGGGCTCGTAAACATACCGCAAAACGTACTAAGCCTGAAGGGCTGGCTCAATTCAGCCCGTTGTGAAACATCGGGTATTTTAATCCGTCCACAAATATCGGTCATCGTAATCAATACCGTATTCTTTTAAAAATAGAAGATATTCCTCATTGTAGGCTATCTTTTTGTGGTGTTCTTTTTGATTTTCGATATATTTCTTTGTTTTGTCGTGAGCCGAAGCACTTACCAAAAACGCTCCGTAACCGCCTTGCCACGCAAATTGGCTATAATGTTCGTCTAATGTTTTTATCCGTCGGCTACTGTGTTTTTTTACATCTTCTACAAGTGAGGAAAGTGCCACGTTTTTGGAAAGTACAAAAAGTATATGTACGTGATTTTCAGTTCCATTAATGATAATCGGAATAGATTGCCGGTCTCTAATAATCGAAGCCATATACGCATACAAATTAGGTTCGTCTTTCGGTAAAATCGGAATTTCATTGTTCTTTACATGAAAAACAAGATGAACGTACAATTTTGATAATGATTGCGACATAAATAGATGTTTTTTTTGTAAATCTCCCAACGTTTGCACGTTGGGTTGAAATGAGCCAGCTTTTCAGGCTTGGCAGGTTTGTGTTGCGTTTTTAAGCCCTGAAAGGGCGGCTCAATTCAGCCCATTGTGAAACATCGGGGCAAATCATCGGATTCGTTTTTTACACCATCTCGTTTTCCCACGCACCTTTGGTATCTACGTTGGCTTTTTGGGCGAGTTTTTCCAAAATTTCGATTTCGTCATTTGTCAAAACAATTTTGGCGGCTTTTGCGGCATCTTCCACTTGCGATATTTTGGTTACACCGATTATCGGAAGCGTGTTTTTGGCAATTGCCCAAGCGATGGCGATTTGTGCTACGGAAGCATTTTTGCGGTCGCCGATTTCACGCATTGCATCGGTCAGTTCTTCCAATTGCGGAAGGATGGCATTGTAGGTTTTTCCACGTCCGCTGTTTTCGGGAAGCGGATTTTTGGTGTTGTATTTTCCACCTAAAGCCCCCTTGTTCCAGCACCATATAAGCGAAAAACGTGATATCGTTTTCCTTGCAATAATCCAAAATCCCTGCCTTTTCCGATGAACGGTACAACAGGCTGAAATGGTTCTGCACGGCTGAAATCTTAAAACCTTCTTTTCTCAAAATTTCGTCGGATTCTTTGATTTGGGCGAGGTTGTGGTTGCTCACGCCTACGCTTTTTATTTTGCCGTTTTTGAGAAGCGGTACGAGAAACGGAATCCATTTCGGGGCATCAATCGGGTTGTGAATCCAATAGATGTCGATGTAATCGGTGTTGAGGTTTTGCAAACTTTTTTCGAGCATCGTGGCTACGGGATTATCGGTTTCCTCCGCCAATTGGGGCGTGAATTTGGTGGAAATCACGATTTTTTCTCTCGGCAAATCCTTTACGAAACCGCCCAAAGTACTTTCGGAAGTTCCCATTCCGTACACCAATGCCGTGTCGATGAGGTTCAATCCGCTATCCATCGCTGTATCGAAAACGGATTTTAATTCTTTGTCAGTCAATGTATTACCAAATACTTGGTCGCTTCCTGCGAAGCCTGCACCCCACGACCACGTGCCGAGGGCAATTTTAGGTAGATTTTTCATTATTTTTAGGTTTTTAAAAATTATGGAACAAAGATACGGCGGTTTTTGGCTTTGTTGTCTTAATGTAGATTAAGAAATGGCAGAGTGAAGTTTTTTGGGGAAGTTATAAAACAACTACTGAATGAGAGTTAAATTCTTTTCTTTGCCTTGTGGGAATAGGTTTTATGTTTATATTTGTCTGTTAACTTAAATTTTAAGACAAAAGATGTTTAAAGAAAGAATTCAAAAAAGATTACAATTATATTTTGACTGTATTAGCGATAAAAACTATGAAAAATACTTTGAATTACTTCTACCCGAATTTCAAGATAAAATTCAAATTAGTGATTTAAACTATATTTTTGGTATTAATAGCTCAAAGGCGTTGGTGTATTTTGAATTAATAGATGTCGAGGAAGAAGTGTATTATAAAGACTATAAAATATTTAGGCTGAATTATCAATTTAATATAAATGACTCTATTCAAAATACATTTGTTTTTATTTTTTTCGAAAACGAATTTGAAGATATAGTTTTTCTGCCCTACTTGTCTGAAAAAAAAGAAATTATTTTTCAATTTTTACCAAATTCAATAGTTAATTCAATTCTTAGAACAGAAGATATAGATTATAAAGTTGAACTTGTACCCTATCCAGATTTTGAGGATGTATTCATAAATGAAACCAACCCTAAAGCAAAGTATGTCTTTTTACCTTTAGTGTCCATTAAACTTTTCAATCATAAAGAACTTGGCACAAAAACATTTCATATTATATCAATTTGGGATACTGGAAATTATGAAAAAGAATATTTAGGTGAGTATAGAATTGATGTTAATGAAATAAGATTCGACATTATCGGAGACAAACTTGGATACAAGGATGAAATCAACTTTCCCAAAATAGAATATCTTGAACAAGCCTATCAAATTATCAAAAATGATTTTGATATTGAAAAAGACAATTACTTAAATGATTTGGACTATAGTTCTAAATCAAAAAAAATCCAAAGAGGCGGTAATTTGATTTTAGAGAAAATACCTGATTTTGGTAAATTTGAAGCTAAATATTATTTTGAAAGAATCACATCTGTACTTTTATCAAAATATAGATATAGTAAATATGGTATTGTAAATTCACTGTTTGATAATAACTCTTACTATTTACACAAAGTATCTGATGGAAAAATTGATGAAAAAACTATTTTAAATACAGACTTTAATACTTTAGGTAAGACCAATTTCATTGACAATTTATTACTAAGACCCGATTTCATTCAAAATGATGAAACTCCCAATGGCACAATCTTTATCGGTCAAGTAGACGAATGGGATTACATTTCTTCAAGTTCAACTAATACTTTTTTATTTTTTGACCCAAAAGAAAATAAACAAATACAAATTTTTCAATGGGATTAAAAAAAACAACAGATAACATCGGTTTACTTCATTCGCTTTTGTGTTTTTTAAGGTTTCAGTGATTGCTTCGCAGTTTGCAAAAGCGGGGTTGAAGTTGTACGTTGAAAGTTGTTCGCATTTTTATCCGCAAAAAACCATTTCGTTTTTTTATTTTTTGTAATTTTGAAAGAACGAAACCGAAGGTTCATCGAAACAAATGAAAACAATAAACAAAGTATGAGATAAAATGGTTTTTGCTAAGTCGGGTAGAATTGAAAACTTCCGTTCAATTTATCCGCCACTTTGCAAAGCCGTTTCCCGTTATGTACAAGCGTAACCAAATGCTCATTTGAAAATTGAAAAAAATCATGAAATCTGAAAAATTAATAACTAAAATTCAAAATTTGACAAATTCATACATTCAAAAAAATCTTTACGCCAAATTTATCTGCCTGTAAATTATTTATAGATGAAATTATTTTTAAAACTTCCATATTTTGCCCTATTTGCATTCTCGTTTTTTATGGTATCTTGTGTCAGCACAAAGCAGCCATCTTTTATAAACTATAAGGAAAGTTACTGTACGCCGCCGGATTATATCAAATACCACGATGAAAAGATTACATCAAATCCGGACTCGGTTTTAGTTGCCTGGTCAAGTTTAAAAAACGATTATTCCGAACAAAATATTTTAATTGCAAATGCCCTTGGAATCACTCAAGAACTCAATGAAATGAAGTCCTTAAAAGCAGATTTTAGCGAGTCTGCAAGAATTAGAAAAATGGAAATCCGACAAAAAATTAACAACCGGATAGTAAAGGCTCAATCCGAGATTAATTCCGTATCGGCAGAACTGGACTGTGAAGGGGAGAGGCTGGACCAAATAGCCAAGTATGTGGATGATGAAAATTCTTCCAAGATGACAAAGCTCACCGTTGCTTCTATCGTTTTAGGTACGGCATCGGCCGTTGCGGGAGTTTTTATCAAAAATGACAACTGGAACAATGGCGTCACTATAGGGGCAGGTGCTTTGGGCGCAGGTTTGGGATTTGCGATGCTTAATCCTAAAGGCGTAAAAACAGAACTCATGCACCAAAGAAACCTTCTGAGGGCTATTTGGGAGGACAAAAACACCAACCATTCCTTTCCTTCATTTGTTTGGTATATGCTGAACGAAAGGCATTTTAGTAATTTGGGAGATTATTCTCTTATTCACAATGTCAGAGAGCGATGGATTAATTACCAGTTTGGAGGAGATGAAAAAAGCGCGAAAAAATCGGTGATTTTCTCTACCGGAGGAGCTTATTTGGCAGCTGATTTACACGCTCGTTCACAAATGATTAAGCAAATGCAAGCGGTAGTCCGTTCTTTAAATCAAAATTTGGATTTCCTGATTACAGAAATCGATAAAAATGAAGGGTAGGGGTTTTAGTTTGGTTTCGCGCGCTACAGTATAGGATATTTATTTTTTCTGCCATTTTTTTAGTATATTTGCATTGATAAAGCGTATTGAAACTTTCAAACAACATCGAACCATCTCAATTTTTCAAAAATGCTCAAATCATGCGACATAGTTTCACAGGGAAAAACGTACTAATCACGGGCGGTGCTTCGGGTATCGGCAAAATAATGCTACGCAAAGCACTTGAACGAAAAGCTGACAATGTTGTCATCTGGGACATCAACGGGCAAGGAATGGAAGCTGTTCGCCAAGAGTTTGGACTGTTGGGCGCCATCCACACCATAACGGTGGATTTATCGGATATAGAATCCATTCAAAATGCCGTAACAGCTACGCAACAACGTATTACGCATATCGATATCCTTATCAACAATGCAGGAATTATCATCGGAAAGTATTTCCACGAACATAGTTCTGACGAGATCACGGATACAATCCACATTAATACTTCTGCAGTAATGTATACAACGCACGCTTTTCTACCTTTAATGATGAAGCGTAACACAGGTGCTATATGCAACATCGCTTCTTCCGCAGGAATTATCGCCAATCCCAAAATGTCGGTGTATGCGGCTTCCAAATGGGCGGTCGTTGGCTGGAGCGACAGTTTACGATTGGAAATGAAGCAATTAAGTAAAAACATATCCGTTACCACCATCATGCCTTATTACATCAACACAGGAATGTTCGACGGCGTACAATCCAAACTCCTCCCGATACTCAAACCCGAGCCTACGGCAGAACGCATCATTAGAGCTGTTGAACGAGGAAAATCTTTATATGCCATACCTCTTAGTTATCGCTTCATCCGGTTTAGCCAGGGTCTTTTGCCTTTATGCTTATTCGATTGGGTAATGAAAAACGTATTCGGTATTTATGACACGATGACGCATTTCAAAGGACGAAAATAAAATTTCCAAAATATCTTCGTATCTTTGTCGCTTGACAATTTTCACCAAAAAGGGTATACTTTTTGAGGTATTGCGTTTTTATTTTTATGTACATATTATAATGAAGAGAATTTTCACACTTATAGCATTGCTTTTTGCCTTCTCGGCAACTGTTCACGCACAAATATACGACCCCGTAAGTTGGTCGGCTAAAATAGAGAAAGTAGCTGATAATGAGTATGATTTGGTCAGTATTGCAACCATTGAGCCGGGCTGGCATCTGTATTCGCAAACCATTCCGCCGAAAGGTCCCATTCCTACTTCGTTTACATACGAAAAAGGCAGTTACGAACTGGTCGGAAAAACCGTTGAAGAAGGCTCGGTCGTAAAGCACGATGCTGTTTTCAATATGGAAATCGGATTTTTTTCAAACAAAGCCGTTTTCCGTCAGCGGATAAAAACAAACTCGCCGCCTGCCGTTATCAAAGGAAGCGTGGAATTTATGGTCTGCGACGACAGCACCTGCCTGCCCCCTGACGAAGTGTCGCTCGAGTTCAAACTAACTGACGACAAAGCCGTTACAACTGCCGTCACAACTTCCGAAGAACAACCGCAAACCGTTATCGCTTCGCAATTTCCGCAGATAACGCAAGGCGATGCCGTTTCTTCCGAAGAAAATTCTGAAAACATCGTAAAAGAAATCCAGAAAACCGAACGCAAAGAGGAACAACGCGGGCTTTGGAGCATTTTCATCATTTCGTTCCTCTCGGGATTTGCCGCATTGCTCACACCCTGCGTTTTCCCGATGATTCCGATGACCGTCAGCTATTTTACCAAGCAGAGCAAATCCAAAGCAAAAGGCATAAGCAACGCCATTATTTACGGAATTTCCATCATCGTGATTTACGTTTTGTTGGGAACGGGCGTTACCGCTATTTTCGGGGCTGATGCCCTCAATGCCTTGGCGAGCAACGTGTGGTTCAACGTGATTTTCTTCTTGTTACTGGTCTTTTTTGCGGCTTCGTTTCTCGGAGCTTTTGAGCTTACGTTACCGAGTTCGTGGAGTACGAAGGTTGATGCCCAAGCCGACCGTGGCGGATTTATCGGCATCTTTTTTATGGCGTTGGCATTGGCTATCGTATCATTTTCCTGCACGGGTCCCATCGTGGGAACGCTGCTCGTAGAGGCTGCTTCCAAAGGCGGTATCGCCCCGATTGTCGGGATGTTCGGGTTTTCATTAGCCATTGCGTTGCCGTTTGCCGTTTTTGCAGCCTTTCCGGGCTGGCTCAATTCATTGCCCAAATCGGGTGGCTGGCTCAATACCGTCAAAGTCGTTCTCGGCTTTCTGGAACTGGCTTTGGCATTCAAGTTCCTCTCGAACGCCGACCTCGTATTGCAGCTGCATTGGCTTGAAAGAGAAGTGTTTATCGCTATTTGGATAGCCATATTCGGTACGCTGGCGTTGTATCTGTTCGGGAAAATCCGTCTGCCGCACGACTCGCCCCTCGAGCATATTTCGGTCGGGCGGTTGAGTTTGGGACTTCTATCTTTGACCTTTACCATTTATATGCTGCCGGGACTTTGGGGAGCACCGCTCAACCTGATAAGTGCCTTTCCGCCGCCACAACATTACAGCGAATCACCTTACGGTGTGGGCTACACCAAAGTTGGCGGAGGCGGTGCCACTCACGAAGCAGTATTGCCCGAAGGGGCGCATCTGATTGAGCCTCATAATATTATATCATTCGATGATTACGAAACAGGACTTGCCTATGCCAAGCAAGTAAACAAACCCGTGCTGATTGATTTCACCGGTTGGGCATGCGTAAATTGCCGGAAAATGGAGCAAAACGTTTGGCCTAAACCCGAAATTCTTAGCATTTTGAAGAATGACGTTGTATTGATTTCACTTTACGTGGATGACAAACGTCCGTTGCCGGCACACCAAGTAAAAGAATCGGAAGTGCGGCCGGGCAAAACGCTGAAATACATCGGGCAGAAATGGAGCGAGTTCCAAACGCTTCGTTACAAAGCCAATTCGCAACCGTTCTACGTACTGATGAACCACGATGAAAGCAACCTAATCGACCCTGTGGGCTACACGCCCGATGCTGCCGAATTTCACCAATGGTTAAAAGAAGGCACGGAGGCTTTTGGAAGATAGAATTTCTTACCCAACGTACAACCTTTTAAAAATTCCCGAAAGGAATCGAAAAAATTATATTTTTGAAAATAAAAACCTACATAATACCCATTTGGGTGGGCGTGCTTTTGGCTTCGGGAGTACTGCTCGGGCGTTGGCTGGCGAAAACCTATCCGTCAGATGAGGCTGTCATTCTGTCAGAAACAAGCCGTTCCAATCATCTCAACAAAGCCAAGCTCAGCAAACTTATTGACTACATCGAATACGAATACGTTGATGATGTCAACACCGACAGCATTACCGACCTGACCGTCAACAGTATTTTGGCGAAGCTCGACCCGCATTCCACCTACATTTCCAAAGAAAATATGCAGGACATCGCCGAAAGTATGAACGGACGGTTCGTGGGGGTGGGGATTCATTTTTATATGTATAAAGATACGCTCGCCGTCATCCGTTCGGTGGAAGGGAGCGATGCGGCAGCCAAAGGCATACGGCTAGGCGACCGTATTTTGAATGCCAATAACGACACTATTTTTGGTAAAAGATTGACAAGCGATGCCATACGCAACATTCTCAAAGGCGATATCGGTTCGTCCGTACAACTGACGGTTTACCGCAAGGAAACGGACTCGGTTTTTACGGTAGATGTGGAACGACGCAACATTCCGATCAAAAGCGTAGATGCTTATTATATGGTCAATGACACGACGGCATATCTCCGCATCAACCGCTTTGCCGAAACCACGCATTCGGAATTTACGGAAGCCATCAAAGCATTGAAAAAAGAAAAATTTACTACAATTTTACTCGATTTGCGTAATAATACAGGTGGTTTTCTGACAAAAGGCATCGAAATTGCCGATGAATTTCTTCCGGAAGGAGAACGTATCGTATTCACTAAAAACAATAAAGGGGAAATCAAAAATAGCTACGCTACGGAAGGAGGTCTTCTTGAAAACGAAACTGTTTTCGTACTGGTCAACGAACAATCGGCTTCGGCAAGCGAGATTGTAGCGGGAGCATTGCAGGACAATGACCGGGGAACTATCATCGGCAGACGGACATTTGGCAAAGGCTTGATTCAGAGCGAAATGCCACTCCCCGACGGCTCGGTGGTACGACTTACCACAGCCCGATACTACACCCCTACGGGACGGTCAATTCAAAAACCATACAGCGAATATCAAAAAGACAAATTACACGAACGCATTAAAAATAACAATCCGGTTTCTGCCGACAGTATCAACGTTAAAGATTCGCTAAAATTCACCACTCCGAAAGGCAAAATTGTTTACGGTGGCGGCGGTATCATACCCGATATTTTCGTGCCGATGAATGTCCAGCCCGATGATTTTATGACAAGCGAAGTACTCAAATCGGGATTGGTTAATTTCTTTTTGTTTGAGTATTTGGACACACATCCTCATCTTCAAAAACCGGATTTAAAATCGTTTGTAGAAGATTTTGAAATATCAAAAGAAATGGCGGACAGCTTTTCAAAATTCTTAGAAAACAGACGGATTTTTATCAACCCTGATCTTTATTTCGATGACATCAATAAATCTCTAAAAGTTTCTTTAGCCGAAATATGGTTTGATGACAATGTTGCGGCACGCATTCGCAACGAAGATGATCCGTTTTTTTTAATCGAACAATGATTTTCAAACACGATTATTGTTCAGCCAGCAATGATTTGTACGCTTCATAAGAATTAGGAATTTCCAATGTAGAACAAACTGACAAATCTACTTTCGGAGCTTCGAAATCAGGAATTACCTTACGAATGACATCATCGAACTTTGTTGGATGCGCTGTTCCCAAAACTGTTCCGTAATCGTTAATTGTCAAGAAGTTACGAAGTGCATAATGCCCAACGGCAGCGTGCGGGTCAAGAATGTATTTTGTTTGCTCGTAGTGTGTTTTTATTTCGTTGAGCGTTATTTCATCCGATATGCTAATGCCCGATATGGCTTCGCTGATACGCGTATGATCATTGCCAAATAGCTCTTGTATGCGTACAAAATTGCTCGGGTCGCCCACATCCATCGCATTGGAATAGGTTGGTACAGAAGTCTTTGACTCATATTTTGCAGAATGCAAATAACGATAAAATGTATCATTGGCATTATTCGCAGCCACAAAATGACGGACGGGAAGCCCCATCGCTTGTGCATACAACCCTGCGGTAAGATTTCCAAAATTGCCACTAGGCACTGATACCACCCATGATTTGTCTTTCAATCTGATTTTCAATTGTTTATATGCAAAAAAATAATACAGCATTTGTGGTAAAAAACGAGCTACGTTGATAGAATTGGCACTGCTCAACGCCAATTGTTTGTTAAGCTCACTATCATGAAGTGCCTGCTTTACCAATGCCTGGCAATCGTCAAACGTACCGCCAACTGCCACCGCCTGGATGTTATTCCCCAAGGAACTCATTTGAAATTCTTGAAACGGACTGACTTTCCCTTTCGGGAAAAGGATGACGACCTGCACGCCTTCCACATTGTAAAAACCGTGAGCCACTGCACTTCCCGTGTCGCCCGAAGTCGCTACCAATACCGTTAGAGGCTTACGTTTATCGGCAAATTTACCCAGACAGCGTGCCATAAATCGAGCCCCCACATCTTTGAATGCCAATGTAGGTCCATGAAAAAGTTCCAGCACCGAAGTATTTTCTGTGAGTGAAACTACGGGCGTTCCAAATGAAAACACATCGGTTAAAATTCCCGTCAGTTCGTTCTTGCTAAGCGACCCTTCAACAAACGGGTAAAGTACTGTAACAGCTATCTCTACATCTGACTTTTGTTCGATATTTTTAAAAAAATCAAAAGGAATTTGCGGAATATTTTCAGGCACAAAAAGCCCTTTATCTTTCCCTAATCCCAACAATGTGGCTTCTTTGAACGAACGTATTTCTGACGGATATTTTATATTGTAAAAATTCATTTTTTTTTAATTTTATATGATAATCAACTAAAAACCAGCTGTTTAACTACTGTAATCACACAGCTTGGCACCTTTGCTTTTTTGCAAATCAATGATAAACGAAAGCGTTTTGATACCTTTACCTGCATAAATGGCTTCCATTTCCAAACGGATTTTTTCGGCTGTTGCAGCGTTTGGTGCAAGCGCAAAAACCGACGGTCCGGAACCTGAGATACCAAACGCTACACCGCCCGATTGTAAACTTGCTTCTCGCATTTCGTCAAAATACGGAATCAGGATTTTGCGGGCAGGCTCGACCAAATAATCTTTCATCGCACTTTTAACCAATTGCAAATCATTGCGATACAGCCCTGCAACAAAAGCTCCCATACACGACACTTGCTTGGACACCACATCCAATGAAGCTATCTTGGAAACAATACTTCGGGAAGATGATGTATTCACCTCAATATCAGGAAAAAAAGATACCGTATGCAACCCTTCGGGAAGCGGTAACTGCACCACTTTTCCGCCATGCAACAATACCATGCCACCGAGTAGTGCGGGAGCGACATTATCCAAATGTGCCGAACCGCAGGCCGCCCGTTCGCCTTCGGCAGCAAAAGGAAGCAATTCTTCAACCGAAAAAGGAGAGCCTGCCAAAGCGTTGTAAGCAAAAGCCGCCGCCGCACTGCTCGCGCTGCTCGACCCTAACCCACTACCCGAAGCAAAACCTTTTTGGATACGCACATCTACAAAAATCGGTGTGTCCAAATATTCTTGCATCTTACCGATGACTACCGTACACGAGTTTTTAGCAGGGTCTGTTGGCAACGAACTGTGGTTGTCTATCTGAGTTATTCGGTTGATTGACAGCCCATTGGGTGTTACTTCAACTTTGTCGCCTATATCGGCAAGGGCAAGCCCCAATACATCAAACCCCACATTGAAATTGGCAATCGTGGCGGGTGCAAAAGCACATTTTGAAGAAGCAGTCGGATTCATGTGTTGCATTTTTTGGCAAATATAGCTTTTTATATGATACGTTTTTTACAAAAAGCAAAATTACAGCTATTTATTCAGATAAAAAACAATTTAAGTGATTTGTTAACATATTAAATAAAAACAAATCCGTTAATTTAATATACATTCATTAAATGAAAGTATGGTTTGCGCCTATTCCTATTTCTCCAAAAAAGAAATCTTCCGAAAGAAAAAATAAAAGAAAATCCGTACCTTTGTAAATACCAACCAAAATGTATGCTTATGAGATTTTTTCTACTATCATTATTCGTATTGAATATTTTTCTTGCCCGCAGCCAAGACCGTCCCAACATTGTCATCATCATCTCGGACGACCATGCCTACCAAGCCATCAGTGCGTATGGCGACAAAGGCTTTAACGCCACACCCAACATCGACCGCATTGCCGACGAAGGGATGTTGTTCAACAAAGCCTACGTGAGCAATTCTATTTGCGGCCCTGCCCGAGCCGCCATTCTCACAGGCAAATTCAGTAGCGAGAACGGTTACAAAGACAATGAAACCTCGTATTACGATTCTTCACAAAACCAATTTGTGAATGAATTGCAAAAATCGGGCTACCAAACCGCTTGGATTGGCAAATACCACCTCGGCAGAAATCCGCAGGGATTTGATTATTCCGAAATCCTGCCGGGACAAGGTCATTATTTCAATCCCGATTTTATCCTGCCCGACGGAACAGTTATCCGTAAAGAAGGCTATGTATCTGATTTGATAGAAGATACTGCCGAAAAATGGCTCGACCAGCGGGATACGAACAAGCCCTTTTGCCTCATCATCGGACATAAAGCTACCCACCGTACGTGGATGCCCGATTTGGACGATATGTCCGCTTTTGACCACGTTACTTTCCCTTTGCCCGAAACGTTTTATGATAATTACGATACCCGAAAAGCGGCTGCCGTACAAGATATGAGCATCAAAAAGACGATGCGTATGGACTACGATTTGAAGATGTACGATTCGGAAGCGGAAGCCGACAAAGAGGGGAATATCAACCGTATGACACCTGCCCAACGCAAGCGTTTTGATGCGTATTACAATGCCGTACACGATGATTTGAAACGGCAAAACCTCTCCGGCGACCGCCTGACCGAGTGGAAATACCAACGCTATATGAAGGATTATTACGCCACCGCACTTTCGCTCGACAGAAATATCGGGCGGACGCTTAACTATCTTGATACGAATAATTTAGCAGGAAATACCATCGTTATTTATATTTCCGACCAAGGGTTTTATCTGGGCGAACACGGTTGGTTTGACAAGCGGTTTATGTACGAAGAATCGTTCCGGACACCAATGATAATCCGCTATCCGAAAACACAAAGGGCGGCAACGCAAACCGATGCCTTCGTGATGAATGTTGATATAGCCCCGACCCTGCTCGAAGCCGCCGGTGTGCCTGTGCCGCAAGATATGCACGGACGTTCGTTCCTGCCGCTTTTGCAGGGAAAGCCCTTCCGTCCTGCGGAAAATGTGTATTATCATTATTACGAAAATGGCGAACACGCCGTATCGCCCCACTTCGGCATCAGAAATAATCGTTATAAACTCATCCGTTTTTACAAACGTGTGGAAAGTTGGGAGCTTTTCGATCTGAAAAACGACCCGCACGAACTCCATAATATATATGGTACGAAAAAACAACGGATTGCCAAACGACTGAAAAAGGAATTGCTCGGCAAAATCCGGCAATATAATGATAACGATGCGCTTTTGATTTACAATACCAATATTGATTAAATTTGGAGGCTTCGCTGTTTGAAGAATTTGATGTGGTTTGAATTTGTTTGACGGCTTTGCTGTTTGAACAACTTTAAACCACATCGAATAATTCTAACACTATCAAATCATTTCAAACGAAATCGAATAATCTCAAACGCAAAAAAAAAAAAACGATGTTTTACAACGGGCTGAAATGAGTCGCCCTTTCAGGGCTATAAAAATCTTGTGAGACCTGAGAAACTGACTTAATTCAGCCAATGTAAAAACGTTGGAAATACAAATTTTTAAAATGTATCAATATGACAATCAAATATATCATAACAGTATTTATTTTATTCTGCGGGTGGTTTACCCAAGCCCAAATCATACCGAAACCCGTAAAAGAAACATTGGGAAAAGACAGTTTTACTATTGACAATCAGACGGTTTTGGTTTTTGACCGAAACGACAAAAAAATGGTGGCTTTGGCAAATTATTTTGCAGAACGCATTGATGAAATTTCCGGTATCAAACTTGGCGGAACGGCATCTGCGGAAGCGAAAAAAATAATTTTCACGAAAATTGCCGATGAAAATATCGGAAACGAAGGTTATTTTTTATCTGTAAATCCGCAAAGAATTGAAATTCGTTATAACGCCAAAGAAGGGGCTTTTTACGGTGTACAATCACTTTTACAATTGCTCCCGATGGCTCGGACAAATGCCAAATTGACCGTGCAAAGTCGTGAAATTGAGGACTTTCCGAGATTTGCTTGGCGGGGAATGATGCTTGATGTCAGCCGTCATTTCCAAACGGTTGAAAGCATCAAACAAACGCTTGATATGTTGGCTTTTTACAAAATCAACACCTTCCAATGGCATTTGTGCGACAATGAAGGCTGGCGGTTAGAAATACAAAAATATCCCGAATTAACAGAAGTCGGAGCGTGGCGGCAAGAAATCCCCAAAGCCCGAATTTACCAAAAAGACACCATTCCGCAAGGCGAAAAATACACCTACGGCGGTTATTACACGCAAGCACAAGCCCTTGATATTGTAGAATATGCACGGGAGCGGAACATTACCGTTATTCCCGAAATCGAAATGCCCGGACACAGTGGGGCGGCATTGGCGGCGTATCCGCAGTACAGTTGCAGAGGAAATGCTCAAGAAACACCCAATTCCATTTTGCACCACACGGACGAATATCGCAATTCGTTCAATTTGGAATATTGTGCAGGAAATGATGAAGTTTTTACTTTTTTAGAAGCTATTTTAGCGGAAGTTTTTGATATTTTTCCTTCGGAATACATTCATATCGGGGGCGATGAAGTGGATAAATCGCATTGGAAAGCCTGTAAAAAGTGCCAAAAACGCATCAAAAAAGAAAAATTGGCAGACGAAGACGAACTGCAAAGCTATTTCATAAAACGAATGGAAAAATTCATCAATGCCAACGGACGGAAATTACTCGG
>JAUNTM010000064.1 GCA_030538675.1 Capnocytophaga sp. | reverse complement strand
TCCATCATCCGTTTAAAAACAGTATCGTATATCGGATTGGCAATTATCATTTTTTTTTATTCTTGAGAAGCAAAGTTACGAAATTATCTTCAAACTCCAATTTCAGTTATCTTGGATTTAGGTCAAACTCATGAAAGATATAAATACTTAGTAATCAATATTTTTATTTCCTTCCGAAATCGGCAGGAATTTCGCCCCACGCTTTGGTTTCCCATTTGAGAATGCGGTTGGTGTACGTATTCCCGTGCAACCACGTTTCGGCACGGTCGATGAGCTCGAATAATTTTTCGTTACGGCTTGTTTCTTCCAATTTGGTTTTACAATGCTTTTGGCGTATCCAACCCATCGCTATTTTACTATCAGAATAGATGGGGAGTAAGCTATTATCACGCTTGAGCAATGCCAGCGCATGCACAATTGCGAGAAATTCACCGATGTTATTCGTGCCGTCGTCAAGCGGCCCTACATGAAAGAGTTGTTGTCCTGTACGCACATCTACCCCACGATACTCCATTTTACCAGGATTGCCGCTACACGCTGCGTCAACAGCTATCGACGGTACGGTCGGTTTGCCTATCAAGGCCAATTCGGCGGGAGAAAGCGAAGGCGTTTTGGCAACTTTACCTACATAATCTTCATAACGTCCTTGGAACGCTTTCTGAGCTTCCGCAAGTGAAGGAAATCCTTTGTAGCGTGCATATTCATAGCCTTCTACTTGTTTTTTGCATTCATTCCACGAGTTGAATATGCCTGTCTTATGACCTTTCCACACTACATAATATTTATTTTTGACTGCCATCCGTACGTTTTTTGAGCAGGCGAAGATAGTGTTTTTTAGATTTTCGTCCATTATTTTTGCCTAAAATCATTCAATAGCAAATCGTATCGGAAAGACTTACTCCAAATCAGGCTAATATTTTCAAGAAAAAAATCATTGTGTTAAAAAAAAGAGTACATTTGTAGTCTATCAAATTCGTTAAAAAACTACATCATGACAAAAAAAGCTACTATCGTCTACACCAAAACGGACGAAGCACCATTGTTGGCAACGCATTCGTTATTGCCTATCATCCGCCGGTTTACAGCATCGTCCGACATCGAGATTGTATTGAAAGACATTTCGCTCGCAGGACGTATTATTGCTAATTTCCCTGAGTTTCTGAAAGAAGAACAACGCATCGGCGATGCACTGGGCGAATTGGGCGAATTGGCAACCAAACCCGAAGCTAACATCATCAAACTGCCCAATATCAGCGCTTCTATTCCGCAATTGGTTGCGGCTATCAAGGAACTGCAAACCAAAGGCTATCCCCTACCCGATTATCCTGAAAATCCAAAAAATGACGATGAGAAAAACATCAAATCCCGCTACGACAAAATAAAAGGAAGTGCCGTAAATCCCGTACTCCGCGAAGGAAATTCAGACCGAAGAGCTCCTAAAGCCGTAAAAAATTACGCCAAAAAGCATCCGCATAGCATGGGGGCATGGGACGCCGACTCCCGCACCGAAGTAGCCACCATGACGGAAGGCGATTTTTTTCATAACGAAAAATCCGTTACCCTTGATAATCCCGACACCGTCCGTATCGAACTCGTTGATAAAAACGGGAAAATCAAGGTTTTAAAAGATAATCTGTCATTGCTCAAAGGCGAAATCATTGATGCGACCGTCATGAATAAAAAGGCTTTGGAGGCATTTCTGCAAAAGCAAGTAATGCGCGCCAAAGACCGCAATGTACTTTTCTCATTGCACATGAAAGCTACCATGATGAAAGTATCCGACCCCATTATTTTCGGGCATGCGGTAAAAGTATTCTTCGCCGACGTGTTCGACAAATATGCCGGCGTATTCAATAAAATAGGTGTCGATGCCAATAACGGGCTGGGCGATGTCTACGCCAAATTGCAGCAATTGGACGAGGCTCAACGTACCGAAATAGAAAACGCCCTCGCGCATGCGCTTGCCAACGGTCCTGCCATTGCGATGGTTAATTCGGACAAAGGGATCACAAACTTACACGTACCAAGCGACGTTATTATCGATGCTTCCATGCCTGCCATGATACGCAACTCAGGCAAAATGTGGGATGCCAAAGGCAATACGCAAGATACGCTCGCCGTCATTCCGGATAGCAGTTATGCTGGAATATACAGCGAAGTGATCGATTTCTGTAAGAAAAATGGTGCTTTTGACCCGACAACCATGGGAACAGTTCCCAACGTAGGACTCATGGCTCAAAAAGCCGAAGAGTACGGTTCGCACGACAAAACCTTTGAAATCCCTACCGATGGCGAAGTGAACGTCATAGGCAAAAATGGTACAATTTACTTTACCCACGCGGTAGAAGCAGGCGATATTTGGCGTATGTGCCAAGTGAAAGATGCTCCTATCCAAGATTGGATCAAATTGGCTGTAAACCGTGCGAAAGCGACACAAACACCGGCTGTATTTTGGTTGGATAGTGCAAGGGCTCACGATGCCGAACTCATCAAGAAAGTAGAAAAATACATGCCCGGATTTGACACACAAGGTCTTGACATACAGATATTATCCCCCGAAAAAGCAACTGCCTACACACTCAAACGCCTGAAAAATGGCGAAGATACTATTTCCGTTACAGGCAATGTATTGCGTGATTATCTCACGGATTTGTTTCCGATACTTGAACTCGGCACAAGTGCCAAAATGCTCTCTATCGTACCGCTGATGAACGGCGGCGGACTGTTTGAAACAGGAGCCGGAGGGTCAGCGCCTAAGCATGTCGAGCAGTTTTTAAAAGAAAATTACTTACGTTGGGATTCTCTCGGCGAATTTCTCGCCCTCGAAGTTTCTCTCGAGCATCTATCGGAAAATGTGCATAATCCTAAAGCAGCCGTCCTCTCGGAAGCACTGGGTAATGCCACCGAAAAAGTATTGGATACTAACAAATCTCCACAACGAAAATTAGGACAGCTTGACAACAGAGGAAGCCACTTCTACCTGGCTCTCTACTGGGCTGAAGCTCTTGCTACCCAAACAAAAGACAGCCTCTTGGCCAATGAATTTGCTCCTATTGCCAAAGCGCTTTCCGAAAATGAAAACACCATCGTAGCCGAACTCAACGCCGTACAAGGCAACGCTGTAGACATCAACGGATATTATATCCCGGATGAAACAAAAACGTATGCCGCTATGCAACCAAGTGCTACCATGAATCAAATTTTAGGATTCTAAGAAAATCAAATCTTTAATAGAATAAGGATAAAGTTTAAAAATCCAATGTAAAATGTAATTATATAGGTTCTTAAAACTTTATCCTTTTTGATTTGAAAAAAATCATCATTCCTCTTTAAAACTTTTTACTTCTTTTCTTCAGATTTCCAAAAAAATCGTACCTTAGCCCCATGAAAATTCAAGATATAGAAACGATTAAAAGGATGCTCGCAAAACATCCTAAAATCAGTATTATCCCTCACAAGAACCCCGATGGCGATGCTATGGGAAGCTGCTTGGGATTGTACCATTACCTCCAATTGCAAGGATATGATGCCACAGTAGTAGCCCCCAATGATTATCCTGAAAACCTGAAATGGCTGCCCGCTTCGGAAAAAGTCATGATTTACGAATTAGACCCCGAAACGGCAACCCGCCAAATAGAAAAATCACAACTGATATTCACATTGGATTTCAATTCGCTTGACCGTGCCGATGTACTAACGCCTTTGTTGGAACATTCGAAAGCCGATTTTGTGATGATTGACCATCACCAACAACCCAAAGACTATGCACGAGTAACGTTTTCCAATACTAAAGCGAGTTCTACCTGTGCCATGGTGTACGGATTCATCGACACTATGGGCAATACGAACCTGATTAACAAGGATATAGCTACCTGCCTCTATACAGGTATCATGACCGATACAGGCAATTTCAAACATGCCACCACGACCTCCAATACGCTTAGAATAGCCGCAACTCTCATAGATAAAGGTGCGGATAATGCCCTGATAAACAATCTGGTGTATGACACTAATTCATACGACCGGTTGCAGTTATTGAGTTTGGCACTCAAGAATATGGTATATCTGCCCGAATACGCAACTACGTATACCGTACTGACTTCCGATGATTTGAAATCACATAATTTTCAGCAAGGCGATACGGAAGGCATCGTCAATTACGGATTAAGCATTAAAAACACGAGATTGGCGGTTATATTTATCGAATATAAAGATAAAAATTTCGTGAAGATGTCGTTCCGTTCCAAAGGAAATCTTGACGTAAACATCCTTGCCCGCGAACAGTTCAACGGTGGTGGACATAGCAACGCTGCCGGCGGACGCTATGATGAATCTTTGGAAAAAGCCGTAGCTCATTTCCTGACTATTTTGCCCGAATACACATCTGCTAAGCCTTTATTATGATTTTCAAATACGTATTCTATTTTTCTGTAATAGCGCTGTTAGTATCGTGTGGCGACAAACCGGCACGTCGTCCTATATCGGTCAAAACCAGTACTTTTCTTAAAGAATCTGCCAAAAAAAACAAAGAATTACTCACGCAGGAAGAAGCCTTGATTGAAGCCATTATCAAAAGTGATTCTTTGCATACTTACATCAATTCGCAACACGGTTTTAAATACTACTATATTGTACAACAGCCCGATAGCTCTTATACGGCTCAGTTTGGCGACATCGTAACGTTCAATTACAGCCTGTCCGACTTGCAAGGTAACATCATCTATCCAAAAAAAGAAAATGGCTACTACGAACATCATACCGACAAAGAAGAGCTTTTTTTTGGGTTGCGTAGTGCTTTGAAACTTTTAAAAGAAAATGAAGCAGGAGTATTTTATTTTCCGTCAGAAATTGCTTTTGGCTATCATGGCGACCAATACAAAATAGGAAGTAACGAACCCGTCAGGGCTGAAATAGAACTTATTTCGATAGAAAAAGTATCTTCGCCCATTCCTGTATCAGAAAATCAAGAACCTTAAATAATTTTATATGAAGAAAATGAACCTTGTGATGCTATTATTTGCATCTGTTTTATTAATGAGTTGTAAATCAGCCAAGTACCCTGATCTACCCAATGGTTTATATGCTGACATTCAAACCAATAAAGGCGACATCCTTATACGGTTGAATTATGAGGAAACGCCCGTAACGGTTGCCAATTTCGTAACGCTTGCCGAAGGAACCAATACGCACGTTACCATCGACTCGCTTAAAGGAAAACCTTTCTACAATGGTACAATATTCCACCGTATCATCAAAGATTTCATGATACAGGGTGGCGACCCTACAGGAACCGGCATGGGAAGCCCGGGATACCGATTTGATGATGAATTTGTGGAAACCCTCACACACAGCAAGAAGGGAATTGTTTCCATGGCAAATTCAGGGCCTAAAACCAATGGAAGCCAGTTTTTTATCACACACACCGCTACGCCGTGGCTTGACCAAGCCCATACCGTATTTGGCGAAGTTGTAAAAGGAATCGAAGTTGTTGATGCAATTGCCGATACGCCTACCACAGCCGACAGACCGCAGAGTGAAGTGAAAATAAACAAAGTAGACATCATCCGTGTAGGAAAAGATGCTGAAAATTTTGATGCTAAAAAGGTGTTCGACAAATATTTTGAAGGCGTTACTGCTAAAGAAAAAGAAAAAGAAAATCGTCTTAAAGCATTTGTTGAGGAAACGACTGCCCAAAAAGCACAAGCACAAGTATTGCCAAGCGGAACTGCCATCTACAAAATTACTGAAGGTACCGGAGTAAAACCCAACAGCAACCAATCTGTATTGGTTAATTATGCAGGATACCTCGCCAATGGTACGCTTTTCGATTCTAATGTGAAAGAAATAGAAACCGCTTACGACAAATACAATCCAAGACGCGAACAAGAAAATGGATATGCTCCTTTCCCGATGGAATACAACAATAATGTCCGCCTAATTCCCGGATTCAAAGAAGCATTGCTTACGCTTAAAGTTGGGGACAAAGCACGCGTATTTATTCCTTCGGCTTTAGCCTACGGTTCTACAGGTGTTCCTAATGCCATCCCGCCTGATAGCGACCTTATATTCGATATCGAAATCGTGGATATTGCGAAATAATTATTGATAATCTCTATACAAAATAGGCTGTCCGAAAATTCGGACAGCCTATTTTGTTTTTAGTATTTTGTAAAAATAGTTTGGAAGCCTAAGAAGCCAATGAATAATTCACACCCGATTTGAGCAATTTTGCTTCGGCATACTCTTTGGTTACAGTCAGGTTTTTCTCTTCCGTTCCGGGCAATTCGAACATCGCATCGGTAAGAATGCTTTCGCAAAGCGAGCGCAATCCTCTTGCTCCGAGTTTGTATTCCATAGCTTTTTCGACAATGAAATCCAATGCTTCTTCAGTGATTTCAAAGTCGATACCGTCCATTTCAAACAATTTTTTGTATTGTTTGATGATGGCATTTTTCGGTTCGGTAAGTATCATCCGCAACGTATTTTTATCAAGCGGATTCATGTGTGTCAACACCGGAAGCCGCCCAATAATTTCAGGGATTAACCCAAAGTCTTTCAAATCTTTAGGGATAAGATACTGCATCAGATTCTGCGAGTCGATTTGAGCGCCTTCTTTGGAAGCACTGTACCCGACCGCCTGCATATTCATCCGCTTGGAAATAATACGCTCGATACCGTCAAAAGCTCCACCTGCGATGAACAAAATATGCTCGGTATTGACCTCGATATACTTTTGGTCAGGGTGCTTGCGTCCGCCTTTGGGTGGCACATTAACAACCGAACCTTCCAGCAATTTCAAAAGCCCCTGCTGCACCCCCTCGCCCGATACGTCGCGGGTGATGGACGGATTGTCGCTTTTGCGTGCGATTTTATCAATTTCGTCAATAAAAACGATACCTCTTTCGGCTTTTTGCACATCGTAATCAGCGGCTTGCAAGAGGCGCGTCAGCAAACTTTCCACGTCTTCGCCCACGTAACCTGCTTCTGTCAGTACGGTAGCATCTACGATGGCAAGGGGCACGTTGAGCATTTTAGCTATCGTTTTAGCTATCAATGTTTTGCCTGTCCCCGTCTGCCCTACCATTACGATATTGCTTTTCTGTATTTCTACATTATCCTCTGAATCGGGTTGTTGCAAGCGTTTGTAGTGATTGTACACAGCAACAGACAATACTTTTTTGGTAAAATCCTGACCTATAACATATTGGTCTAAGAAATTTTTGATTTCCTGCGGAATTTTCAAATCAATTTCGCCACCAATCGGAGTTACTTTGCCTTTTTTCTGAAAACCGAGTTCTTCGGTCAATATTCCATAGGCTTGCTCGATACAAAAATTGCATATTTTGGCATCAATACCGCTAATCAGCAAGTCTGTTTCCGTCTTAGCTCTTCCACAAAATGAACAACTTTCGTCTGATTGTTTTTTCGCCATTTTTTATAGGTTAGTTACGTGCCAATATTTCGTCAATCATACCGTAAGCCTTGGCTTCATCGGCTTTCATCCAATAGTCGCGGTCGCTGTCGTGATGTACTTTGGCAAACGGCTGGTTGGAATGTTTGGCGATTATTTGGTACAATTCGTCTTTGAGTTTGAGTATTTCGCGCGCCGTGATTTCAATATCGCTGGCTTGCCCTTGGGCCCCCCCGAGTGGCTGATGAATCATCACGCGTGAATGCGTAAGTCCTGAGCGTTTTCCGGCTTGACCGGCACAAAGCAATACGGCTGCCATCGAGGCGGCGATACCCGTACAAATCGTGGCAACGTCGGGTTTGATGAACTGCATCGTATCGTAAATTCCCAATCCGGCATAGACGCTTCCGCCAGGCGAATTGATATAGATTTGTATATCTTTTGAAGCGTCAACGCTTTCCAAAAAAAGCAATTGAGCTTGGATAATATTAGCGATTTGGTCATCGATTCCCGTACCGAGGAAGATAATTCTGTCCATCATAAGGCGTGAGAAAACGTCCATTTGGGCTACGTTAAGCTGTCGTTCTTCGATGATGTAGGGAGTCATACTACTCACTAGTTTGTTGTAATACAAACTGTTGATTCCGTGATGCTTAGTAGCATATTTTTCAAATTCTTTTCCGTAATTCATAAGTTTATTTTTTTATTAAAAAGGCGTTAAACATAGTATTTAACGCCTTCAAAGGTACAATTTTTATTTTTGATTACGCATTTTCGCCGTAGGCTTCTTTAACGAACTCATCGAACGTTACTTTTTTCTCGCTGCGTTTTACATTTTCTTTGTAGAAAGCAATGAGTTTGTTTGCCGTAAGTTGCTGGTTCATACGGGTTACTTCATCGCGGTTGCTGAGGATGCGGTTCACGATGTCATTCACATAGCTGTCGTCATCGGCAGGCATTCCGTATTGGAGCATTTGCTGGCGGATGTTTTCTTTGGCGAAGTTTTTCAATTCTTCAAAAGAAATCTGCAAGTTATTGTCGGTTACCAATTTACCCTCGATAAGTTGGTAGCGCAATCCTTTTTCCGATTTTTCGTATTCTTCGGCGGCTTCTTCGGCAGTGAGTTCTTTTTCGCCGGCTACACGAAGCCATTTTGTCAGAAATTCGGCAGGCAAATCGAATTTCGTGTTGTCCACCAAATATTCGGTTACGGCATTGAGGAAATGCTGGTCGGCTTGTTGGGTGTATTGCAATGCCGAGTTTTTCTTGATTTCTTCACGAAGTCCGCCTTCCGAAGTAACCGTTCCTTCGGGGAAGAGGCGGTCGAATAATTCTTGGTTAAGTTCGGCTTGTTCGCGGGTATTGGCTTCTTCGAGAGTGAAAGTTACTTCAACATCAAGGTCGTGAGCATCGTCATGCGATACTTTGAGGTAGTGCATCAAATCATGAGCATCTTGGAAAAGCCCTTTGGTTTGCACGCCAAATTGGTCGCCTATCTTCTTACCTACGAATGCTTTACGAGCCTTTTTGGTTAATTTTTCAACCGTAAAAGTGGCTTGATTATCGATGTTTTTTTCTTCGTTGAAGAACGAACCCGTAATTTCAAAATCATCTTGGTCTGCGATTTCTCCTTTAGCTACTAATTTACCGAATTGCTTGCGGATTCGCTCGATTTGGCGGTCGATAGAAGCATCATCAACTTGAATATCATAATAGGTTATGCCGTTTTTCGGTTGCAAATCAACGGTAAATTCGGGGGCTAACCCGATTTCAAATTCAAAGGCAAAATCGTCGGCATTCCAGTCGAAATTTTCGTTTTCTTTGGGTAGCGGATTGCCTAAAATATCTAATTTTTCTTCGGTAATATATTTGTTGAGAGCCTCTTGCAACAGCTTGTTAACTTCGTCAACCAATACGGCTTTTCCGTATTGTTTTTGTATCAAACCTGCTGGCACGTGTCCTTTTCTGAAGCCCGGAACATTCGCCGTTTTTCTGTAATTATTGAGTGTTTCAGCTACTTTTGGGGCGTAATCGTCTTTTGCGATGGCAACCGTCAGTACGGCGTTCAAAGCATCGTTTTGCTCTTTGGTGATATTCATTTTATTATATAAATTATGTATCTGTAAAATTTAAGTCTGCAAAAGTACAATTTTATAATGGAACTTAAAAATTTTTTTTGAAGGGTCTTTTTTGAAATTTCAAAAATTGGGATAGGACTGGATAACAACCCGATCCGTCCTTATCACAAGGAATTATTTTTTTACTTATAAATTGACAATGAAGCGGGTAACACTAGTATAGAATACTCTAATTCAGTATACTCTAATCCTAACAGACGAATGTTTTTATAGTATCAAAAAAAAATTCCGTACCTTTGGCTGATTTTAAAACCATACAATATGCAAAATATTACCGAACGTTTCATCAAATACATCACCACCGACACCCAGTCCGACCCCGAAAGCGATACCACTCCAAGCACTGCAAAGCAATGGGATTTAGCCAGTTACCTCGCCGAAGAACTCAAATCAATCGGAATGGAAGAGGTTACGATTGACGAAAATTCATACGTGATGGCAACCCTGCCGTCCAATGTATCGCACAGCGTGCCGACCATCGGGTTTATCGCCCATTTTGATACTTCGCCCGACTTTTCAGGGAAAGATGTCAAACCGCAATTCATTGAAAATTACGACGGCTCGGACATCGTGCTTAATGCCGAAAAAAACATCGTGCTTTCGCCTTCGTATTTCGAGGATTTGTTGCTCTACAAAGGACAAACGCTCATCACCACCGATGGTACGACCCTGCTCGGTGCGGACGACAAAGCGGGCATCGCCGAAATCGTTACCGCAATGGAATATCTTATCCAACATCCTGAAATCAAGCACGGTAAAATCCGTGTTGGTTTTACTCCTGATGAAGAAATCGGGCGTGGGGCTCACAAATTCGATGTGGAAAAATTCGGTGCCGAATGGGCATACACTATGGACGGAAGCCAAATCGGCGAACTCGAATATGAAAATTTCAACGCCGCAGGAGCGAAAGTCCATTTTAAAGGCAAAAGCGTTCACCCCGGATACGCCAAAAACAAAATGGTCAATTCGTTGCTCATCGCACAGCAATTCATTAACAAACTTCCTGAAAATCAAGTGCCTGAACGCACCGAAGGACGCGAAGGTTTTTTCCACGTGATGAGCGTTTCTGGCGATATTGAAAACACAACCGTGCAACTCATCGTCCGCAATCACGACCGGCAATTGTTTGAAGAACAGAAGAATCTTCTCACAAAAATCGTTAAAGAATTAAATGAAACGCATCACGGAGCGGTCAGCATCGACATCAAAGACCAATATTATAATATGCGTGAGAAGGTTGAACCCGTGTTCCATATCGTGGAAATTGCCGAACAAGCGATGAAAGAACTCGGCATCACCCCGATTATCAAACCGATACGCGGCGGTACGGACGGCTCGCAACTGAGTTTTATGGGACTTCCCTGCCCGAATATTTTTGCCGGCGGACATAATTTTCACGGGAAATTTGAGTACGTTCCCGTGGAAAGTATGATAAAAGCCACCGAAGTTATTGTCAAAATTGCGGAACTCACCGCAAAAAGATAAAATTTTTGAAGGAGAAAGAAAAGTAAAAGTTTAGTATGCTCGGCTTTTACTTTTCTTTTCGTTTTTTTGTATTATTCTTGGTATCTTCCTGTTCTTTTTTTAAAAAATCTATTTCTTTTTTTAATTCCGCCACCAATGATTTGTAAGATTGTATTTCACATTCCAATGCTTTGATTAATTGTATTGCTATCGGATTGACAATAAAATCTTTAGGGGTATATGATGTATTATCAAAATCATCGAAATTAAATATTTCTACAATTGGTATTTGAAAAATATGGCTAAACCTAAGTATAAAAGCAGACCAAGAATATGTTTCCCCATTTTCCATTCGCGTATAAGCAGGTTGAGAAATAGCTAATAAATCTGCCATTTGCTCTTGTGTCAATCCTTTTTTCTTACGCAACTGCCGTATTTTTTTACCGATAAGTACATTCATAAGTATTCAAAAAATCATCTTGTAATCACAAATGTACAAAAAAAAACACATTAGTAACCAAAATATTTATCATATACGTAAATAGAATAATAATATACGGAAACCGTATGATAGATACGTGGTAACTTTTATATCTTTGCTACAAAAACATATACAAATGAAACGTTTTATCTTACTATTTGCATTATTGATTATTTCACAATCATGTGAAAACACGAAATTAGAAGAAACAGAAAGATGAAGACGCTTGCACTCGAAATGAAGATGGCACTACCTATTGGGAAGCATGCTCTAAATGGGAAAAAATAAAAGCTTATGTAGATATTCTAATCAGTTGTGGGGCATTCTCTTTGGATGATTTATCTGACTCTACTATTTATGAAAACTACGCAGATTGTAATCAAGATAAAATTTGTAAACACTGTCAATCATAATACCATGAAAAAAAATATAAAATATATAGCGTTACTATTACTAGTTGTTATTATTGTTGTTACTACAATATATGTATTAAATCAAATTCAACTCATTGAATATGTTAAAAACACCCCTCGTCATTAATTTTTATTAATACAGGCAATTTCGTACCTTTGCAACTGAGACTGGTATTCTTTTCTGAAAGCATTATATGAGAAATAATCTTGCAAGACACTGAATATCAGAATTATTTCAAAATTTGAAAGAACTTATTTTTTTAAAGGATATTTATTTTTGTCGTGTACTTAAAGGGAAAAGTTTAAAAAGAAAAAAGTATCACATTTTTATTTTTTTGAACTTTTCCCTTTGGATTTAATTTTTTATCTTTTAATTTGTAAAAAAAAACGATTATGGGGCTGTTAGTTTATCCAAAATCATAAAATAAAAATGTCAATGTTACTTTTCTTTAAAAATTTTACAATAAAAAAATAATGTTACAAAAATCAGCGTATGCAAACATTTTCAAATTTTCAAATTGCCTAATTTTCAAATTTTAATTTGTCTTACTTCATCGATGTCATATTGCCCTTGCCGCTCGGAAAACTGTTCACGTACCGGGTAAACGAACACGAAGCCCGTTTTTTGCAGTCGGGAATGCGTGTGGCGGTGTCGTTTGGCAAATCGAAATTGTATTCCGCTTTGGTCTGGACGGTTCACAAAATCGCTCCGGCTTACGAAACGAAAGATATCGAGTATATTCTCGACGAAACGCCCGTAGTAACTACTTCGCAACTGCAATTATGGCAGTGGATAAGCGATTATTATATGTGTCCGATTGGCGATGTTTACAAAGCGGCAATGCCTTCGGCGATGCTTCTTGAAAGTGAAACAAGCATTCAAATCGACCGAAAAGATATTGACAAAGAAACACTTACGAAAGAAGAACGACTGATATACGAAACTCTCCAATACAAAAGTTCGCTTTCGGTGAATGAGGTAAGCCACATTATAGAACGTAAAAATACGCTGCCCATTCTTATGCGTTTGGTCGGTAAAAATGCTATCCGGATTTCGGAAAAAATATACGAAAAATACATTCCGAAATTGGTAAAATACGTTCGTTTAAACCCTGATTTTGACACGCCTGACGGATTAAAATCAGTTTTTGAGTTATTGCGGCGGTCGGAAAAACAAAAACAACTTTTGTTAGCGTATTTTAACATTCAAACAAAAGACAAATCGCCTATAAAAGCCGAAACGCTTTTAGAAAATACTCAATTGTCATCGGCTATACTTAAAGCATTGATTGACAAGAATATACTTGAAGAATATTACATCCGGCACGACCGTGTGCAGCTCGGGGGCAATTCCGATGAAGCCAAAGAATTGACCGAAGCACAAACGAAAACTTATGATGAAATTATCCAACTATGGCAATCCAAAGAAACCGTGTTGCTGCACGGGGTAACGGCTTCGGGCAAAACCGAAATATACATTCGCCTCATCGAGGAAATGCTCGAACAAGGCAAACAAGTACTTTATATGTTGCCTGAGATTGGACTTTCCACGCAACTTATCGAACGGCTCAAACAGCATTTCGGGTCGTTTATGAGCGTTTATCATTCAAAATATACAACCCACGAACGGGTAGAGGTTTGGAATAACATGCTGAAAGACAATGACAAAGCCAAACTTATTATTGGAGTACGGTCGTCTGTTTTTTTACCTTTTAAAAATTTGGGGTTGGTATTGGTCGATGAAGAACACGATGCTTCGTACCGCCAATTTGATCCTTCGCCTCGGTATCAAGCCCGCGACACGGCTTTGGTTCTCGCAAAATTGCATCACGCCAAAGTGCTGCTTGGTTCGGCAACGCCCGCCATAGAAAGTCTGTACAATGTACAGCAACACAAATACGGCTATGCGAAATTATCACAACGATATGATACTTACGAAATTCCTGATATTCAAGTTATTGACCTAAAAGATAAAACGAAACGGAAAAAAGTAAACGGTCATTTTTCGG
This sequence comes from Capnocytophaga sp., assembly GCA_030538675.1. Taxonomy (GTDB): domain Bacteria; phylum Bacteroidota; class Bacteroidia; order Flavobacteriales; family Flavobacteriaceae; genus Capnocytophaga. Next base: position 1,129 of record JAUNTM010000064.1, on the reverse strand, counting down.
ACGACCTCATCACTGCGATACAAACAACGCTCTCCGAAGGACGGCAAATTATTATTTTTCAAAACCGGCGTGGATTTGCCCCTGTTGTGCAATGCAAAAATTGCGGAACGGTGCCACAATGTCCGCATTGCGATGTGAGTTTGACCTATCATCAAGGGCGTAATCAATTGCGTTGTCATTACTGCGGCTACTACATTGCGATGCCCCATAATTGTATCGCTTGTGGAAGTACTGAGCTGAATACCAAAGGGTTCGGGACAGAACAAATTGCGGAAGAACTCACGGTTCTTTTTCCTGATGCACGCATCGACCGCATCGACCAAGATACCACTTCGGGAAAATACGGGCACCAGAAAATCATTTCGAAATTTGAGCAGCACGAAACGGATATTTTGGTAGGAACACAGATGATTACCAAAGGGTTTGATTTTGAAAATGTAGGATTGGTTGGGGTGATGAATGCCGATGCTCTCATCCATTTTCCTGACTTTCGGGCTCACGAGCGCAGTTTTCAGATTTTGGTTCAAATTGCAGGCCGTGCCGGGCGAAGCAAGCGGAAAGGAAGTGTTTTTATCCAAACGTACAATCCGCAACATCCCATTATCAAGCAAGTGCAAGAAACTGACTATCGGAGCATGTACACAACGCAACTTACTGAACGACAAGAATTTCACTATCCGCCATTTGTTAAATTGATAAAAATAACTTTCAAAAATTCGGATTTTAATAAAATCAACGAAGCTGCTGATTGGTTTGCCAAAACACTTCGCAGCGGATTTGCCCAACATCAAAATTTGGAAATATTAGGACCTGAATTTCCACACGTTTCACGTATCCGCAACGAATACCTGAAAGATATTTTACTGAAAATTCCAACCGAAATGCGATTGCAAGATGTAAAAAATTATCTGTTACGCACGGAAAAAAGTTTCCATTCGGTGGCTCACTTTCGTCCTGTGCGTGTAGTGTATGTGGTGGATTGAGTTTTTTTATTCATAAATATCTCTATAAACCTCTGTTTTCCAATTGTTTTTATGAATGTATTGCAAAAGCAATTCAAAGCGTTCCGCCATCTGCCGTCCTGTGTTTTTCATTACGTATTGCGGAAAATTAAATTCCTTGCGGTGCA
>JAUNTM010000171.1 GCA_030538675.1 Capnocytophaga sp. | reverse complement strand
AAAATCCCCACCGAAAACCAACATTTCCAGCAGGGATTTTTTCAATTTTTAAACTCAATTAAACAATCCCGTTTTCTTTCAAATATTCTTTTACGATTTGTGAAAGCGGTGCTAATTTTCTGCCCAAAATACGTTCAAAATCGGTGGGTGTGTTATTTTCTTCGCCGTTATTTCCGTTTTGTACATACGTTTGCATCATTTTTGCCAATGCCAAATACGCTCCTTGAATATCGGCTTCGGTAATGAATTTTTCAAACTCGGCTTCATCTACTTGTTTGATTTCAAGCGTTTTACCCGTAGCCTCAACGATAGCATCAGCCAACTCAAGGTACGAATGCGGCGTTCGTGAAAGATGCACAATTTCGGGATTATTGTCCGCCAAAATCACTCTCGCACCTGCTTCGGCATATTCGCTTTTCAACGCCCACGAGTTTACGCCGCCGTTTGCCGTGTAGTAAAATTTCCCTGTTTTTCCTGCCGAAAGCACAAGGTCTCTGTCCAAATCCAAATACCAACTGTTACGCAAAAAAGTGTGTGCAACGCCCGTATTTTTAATGAGTTCTTCGGTCTGCTTGTGGTTGATTTCCAATCCGAGTTTGGAATATTCGATGCCGTTGATACTCGTGTAAGCAACGAATTTTATACTGCTTTCTTTGATAGCTTCCACCACATTTTTCTGCAAATCGTGGTTTGGAACAGAAACGAACAACAATCGGTCAATTCCTTCAAAAGCCTTTACGAGCGAATTTTTGTCGGTATAATCGCCGATACGTGGCGTAACGCCTTTTGCTTCAAGGATTTTGCCGTCTTCCTCGTTACGAGCAAGCCCGAAAAGATTGATTTCTGGATTGAGTTTTTCGTAAAAAATCGACAGCATGGCTTCCGTATCCGCCAGTGGCACCGGTAACTAAAATGTTCATATTGATTGTTTTTTTAATAGTTATTGTATTCAAATTTTGTGGGGCAAAGGTACGATGCTGTTGTTTTCTGCAAAAGTCCGAAACGAACTAAAATTTGTCCAAAACGAAACTATTTATTTTTTATTCCAAAAAACCTATGTCTAATTAATTGTATTACAAATATATATCTTTTTTGCAGTTAATTTTATTTTCTTAAAAATAATTTCTACTTTTACCCGAAAGAAATTAGTATGTACACCATCAGTCAGCTTGTTGGTATGGGCAGCAGTTCGGCACGGCACGAGGCGTGGAACGGTCAAATTGCTTGTTTGCAAGTAAGTAAAAATGATATTACAGTAGGTTTTTCGGTTGAAAGTGCGATGTTTACGTTTGTATTAGTCGTCAAAGGAAACCTTGTTGTGAATTATAATGGCGAAGAAATCACGCTGAACCGCAACGATATCCACACTTATGCTCCCGGAATGCCCACGCAAGCACTCGGTGTTTCGGAAGATTACGAAGCTTTTTGTTTGATGATTGATGAGGCGCTCATCAGCCAAACTCCGTTGATGCATCATTTTGTAAAAGCGGCTTACTTTCCCATTGCAGCGTTTGGCAATCCTAAACTCACGCTTACCGAATCACAAACCAACCAACTAATTGATTTACTGTATGTTATCCGAAACCATATTGCACAATCTTTTAATTTTCAAAAAGAAGCCTTGCTCGCACTTTGTGAAGTTTTTAGCATTGATTTATTGCATTTTCAGAATATTTTAGTTGAAAAACACCGTGTAAGTTCAAGGTCGGAACTGGTTTTTACGGAATTTCTGCAACTTGTGTCGCAGCATTTTATAGAGCATCGTGATTTGTCGTTTTATGCCGAAAAATTACACATTTCCACCACCTACCTCTCTCGGATTGTCAAGCAAATCAGCGGACGCACGGCGATGAATTTTATAGAATATTCCCTGATTACCGAAGCCGTCCGACAGCTCAAAACAACCGATAAAAGCATTGCCGAACTTGCTTTCGACCTCAATTTTGCCGACCAAGCATCGTTTGCCAAATTTTTCACAAAAGAAAGAGGCATCTCACCGGGTAAGTTTCGGAAAAATGAAAAAAGCTAAAAATTCCTTGCC
>JAUNTM010000063.1 GCA_030538675.1 Capnocytophaga sp. | reverse complement strand
GCACGTTGGGTTTCCTCACGTTGGGTTTTCTCGTTTGGCATTGTTTGAATGAGACCAAAATTATTTTAAAATCACTTCCGATACCGAAGCTCCTGTCGGCACCATGGGGAATACGTTGTTTTCTTTGGCAACGCACACTTCCAAAAAGTAGGCTTCTTTTGCGTGTATCATTTCCTGTACGGCGGCTTCCAAATCTTTTCGGTCTTTGACCTGTTTGGCTTTGATGTGATAGCCCTCGGCGATTTTGATAAAATCGGGATTGACCATCACGGTCGATGCGTAACGGCGGTCAAAAAACAACTCCTGCCACTGGCGCACCATTCCGAGAAATTCGTTGTTAAGCACCACGATTTTCACGGCAGTTTTGGTTTGGAAAATCGTGCCGAGTTCCTGTATCGTCATTTGGAAACCGCCGTCGCCGATGATGGCTACGACTTCCCTTTCGGGATTTCCTAATTTCGCCCCGATAGCGGCAGGCAGTGCAAACCCCATCGTACCCAGTCCGCCCGAAGTAATTTTGCTTCGGCTGTGGTTGAATTTCGCATACCGGCACGCCATCATCTGGTGTTGCCCCACGTCCGAAACAATGATGGCATCGTGGTTTGAAGCCTTGTTAATCAGTTCGATAACTTCGCCCATCGCAATTTCGCCCTGTGTAGGATATACTTCGTTCTTGATGACGGCTTCGTATTCTTCCGCATCGTATTTCTTAAATTCGTTCCGCCATTCGGTATGTTTTTTTTCTTTTAAAAACGGAATAATTTCCTGTAGCGTATCTTTTATATTTCCCAAAACGGCAACATCGGTTTTCACGTTTTTGTCGATTTCGGCAGGGTCAATGTCAAAATGGATGATTTTCGCTTGTTTGGCATAACGGTTGAGGTCGCCTGTTACGCGGTCGTCAAAACGCATTCCCAGCGCAATCAGCACATCACATTCGTTGGTCAGCACATTCGCTCCGTAATTGCCGTGCATTCCCACCATTCCCACATAATTCGGGTGCGAAGTAGGCAATGCCGAAAGTCCCAGCACGGTTGCCGCTGCCGGAATACCGGTTTTTTCCAAGAAAGATTTCAGTTCCGTTTCTGCCTGCCCGAGAATAACCCCCTGCCCGAAGATAACGTATGGTTTTTTTGCCGAATTGATGAGTGCGGCGGCAGCTTCAATTTTAGTTTTGTCGGTATTGGGAACGGGTTTGTAACTGCGGATATTCGTACATTTTTGGTACGAAAACGAGGATACATTTTCAAATTGGGCATTTTTGGTAACGTCAATAAGCACAGGACCCGGTCGTCCCGATTGGGCGATGTAGAATGCTTTGGCGATGACTTGCGGAATGTCTTCGGCTTTCGTGATTTGGAAATTCCACTTGGTTACGGGTGTTGAGATTCCGATAACATCCGTTTCCTGAAAGGCATCGGTGCCGAGCAGATGTTTGGCTACCTGTCCTGTGATGCAGACCAGCGGTGTCGAGTCGATTTGAGCATCGGCAATTCCCGTGATGATGTTGGTCGCACCCGGTCCCGAAGTAGCGAAGACAACGCCCGCTTTGCCCGTAGCCCTTGCGTAGCCTTGTGCGGCATGAATGGCTCCTTGCTCGTGGCGGGTCAGCACATGGTGCAGTCGGTCTTGATATTTGTACAATTCGTCATAAACCGGCATAATCGCACCGCCCGGATAGCCAAACGCCAAATCCACGCCTTCTTCAAGCAGGCATTTGATGAGCAATTCTGCCCCGCTGATGGTTGTTGGTGTACTCATAATTTGTTTTTTTAGGTTAAAATTCGTCCGTAACACAGCCTTCGGAAGCCGAACTGACAGTTTTGGCGTATTTGTAGAGAACGCCCCGTTGTGCGGTTTCTTTGAGTGGTTTCGGACGGTGTTGGTTTCGTCTTTGTTGCAATTCTTCATCGGAAAGATGCACGTCAATTGTGTTTTTTTCGGCATCAATGGTAATCGTGTCGCCATCTCTGACCAAAGCAATCGTGCCGCCTTCTTGGGCTTCGGGGGTAATGTGTCCGACCACAAAACCGTGCGAACCGCCCGAAAACCGTCCGTCGGTGATGAGGGCTACTTTTTTGCCCAAACCAGCTCCCATAATCGCCGATGTCGGCTTGAGCATTTCGGGCATTCCGGGACCGCCTTTCGGACCTTCGTAACGGATAACGACTACCGTACCTTCGGTAACTTCGCCCCGGGCGATGCCTTCGTTTGCCAGAAATTCGCCTTCGTAAACTTTGGCTTTTCCTGTGAATGAAAGCCCTTCTTTCCCTGTGATTTTGGCAACCGCACCGCCTTCGGCGAGATTTCCGTAGAGAATGCGGATGTGCCCCGTTGGCTTAATCGGATTTTCTATCGGTTTGATGAGGTCTTGATTTTCAGGTAATGACGGAACGTTGGCGAGGTTTTCGGCGATGGTTTTTCCGGTAACGGTCAGGCAGTCGCCGTGCAAGATGCCTCTGTCAAGCAAATATTTCATCACGGCAGGAATACCGCCGATGTTGTGCAAATCTTCCATTACGTATTTGCCGCTCGGCTTGAGGTCGGCGATAAAAGGCGTGCTTTCGCTGAGCTGAGCAAAATCGTTGAGCGTAAACGGAATTTTTGCGGCTTTGGCAATCGCCATAAAATGCAGTACGGCATTGGTAGAACCGCCCAACGCAACGACCAACCGGAACGCATTTTCGATGGATTTTTTCGTTACGATATCCGATGGTTTGAGGTCGTTCTCTTGCAGATACCGCAACGCTCTGCCTACGTCAAGGCATTCGGATTGTTTGTCGCTTCCTGCGGCGGGATTGGAAGCGTTGTAGGGCAGCGACATTCCCATAGCTTCAATAGCCGAAGCCATGGTATTGGCAGTATACATGCCGCCGCACGCCCCTTGTCCGGGACAGGCTTTGTGGATGACTTCTTTGTATTCTTTTTCGCTGATAGTTCCGGCAACTTTTTCTCCCCAAGCCTCAAAAGCGGAAACGACATCGAGTTTTTTGCCGTTGTGGCAGCCCGGCGAAATCGTACCGCCGTAGACTAAAATTGACGGGCGGTCGAGCCGAAGCATTGCCATTAACGCACCGGGCATATTCTTGTCGCAACCCACGACCGTAACTAGCGCATCGTAGCACATCGCCTGCACGACCGTTTCTACCGAGTCGGCAATAATATCACGCGATACGAGCGAATACCGCATTCCTTGTGTTCCCATTGAGATGCCGTCGCTCACGCCTATCGTATTGAAAATCAATCCCACGGAACCGGACTGGTTTACTCCTTCTTTAATTTTCACAGCCAAATCGTTCAGGTGCATATTGCACGGATTGCCTTCGTAGCCTGTGCTGGCAATGCCGACCAGTGGTTTTTTCAAATCGTCATCGCTAAGCCCCAAAGCATGCAACATTGCTTGTGCGGCAGGTTGGGTATCGTCTTGCGTAACGTGTTTACTGTACTTGTTTAATTCCATTTTTGTAAAAATAATACGGTTGGACATCGTAATTTTTCATTCGCTCCGGCGTAAAAAAACAAAAACCTGCATCGGGTAAATGATGCAGGTTTTGGGTATAGCCGTAACGCCTCGCATCAACACCTGGTGCCGATGATAATAATGACGTTAATGACTACATTGTTATGATACATATTCAATAAAAAATTATTTTGCTTGACAAAAGTATGTATTTATCCTGAATAACCAAATATTTTTTCTAATAAAACACGTTAGATGTTGTGAATATGTTATTTTTAGGGACGCTTTTGATTCTGCAATAGGTGTTATTTATTTGAAAATCAGTCAATTGTGCAATTGTAAATATATTTTGTTATTTTTGTAACAAATGTAAGATATTGAAAATGGCTTTGGCGGATAAAGTTATCGGAAGATATGGATAAGAGTTTCTTTCAGCAAATCGGCTTGTGCCATATTTACGGCACCCACGCCTTTACTTTTCATGTCGACAGTTCGCAGGGCGGCGATAATACCGCTGACTTTCTTCATGGGGAAATTGCGGGCGGCGGCGTGGTATTCTCTTACGAACATAGGATGTACTTTGAGATGCGATGCCACGTTGCTATCGGAATGGTCGCTGAGTCCGTGGTAGGAGAGGAGCTGTTGGAAAAATCCGTAAAGTACGCCTACGGTTACGACAAACGGATTGTCTTTTGGATTATCGGCGAAATAACGGCAGATGAGGGCGGCTTTGTATTCGTCTTTTAGGGCGATGGCTTTACGCAATTCAAAATTATTGAAATCTTTGCTGATACCGATATTTTTTTCGATGATGTCGGGTGTGATTTCGCTTCTGGCCGGCACGATGAGAGCGAGTTTGTCGAGTTCTTTTTGGATGCGCCCCAAGTCGTTGCCCAGAAATTCCACGAGCATTTGCGAGGCTTTGGGCTGGATGCTGAGCTGGCGTTCTTTGAGCGTGGTGGGAATCCATTCGGCTACTTGGTTGTCGTACAGTTTTTTAGATTCAAAAACGATATGGTTTTTGGCGAGTTTTTTGTAAATGGCTTTGCGTTTGTCGAGCGTATCATATTTGTAGCAAAAAACGAGAATTGTGGAAGGGGTTGGGTTGGCAAGATAGGGGTCAAGTTCGTCAATGCTGCGTTTAAGCGCCTGCGCTTCTTTGACAATGATAACCTGGTGGCTTGCCATCATCGGGTAGCGTTTGGCGTTGCTGATGATTTCGCTCATGCTCACATCTTGTCCGTAGAGAACCATTTGGTTGAACCCTTTTTCGTCTTCCGACAGTACGTTTTTGGCGATATAATCCGATAGTACATCAATGAAATAGGGTTCGTCGCCCATTAGGAAATAGATGGGTGCGTAGATTTTGTTTTGCAGATTGGCGAGTATGGCGTTGAGTTCCTTCATTTTTTTACTAAATTGGTAAAAGACGATTTTCGCAAAAATAAAAATTGTCCGAAGGCAAAGGTAATAAAAAAAGTGTTGCGGTCGGGTTGCGTGAGGGATTGCAGCGGAAATAAAGCGAAGCGAAACGCTATTTTTTGCCGGCACTGCGGGGGCGACCAGCGGAAGCCAACGCAGGGCGTGCAAAAAAAGCGGTTTCGCGAGTGTATTGCAGCGGAAAGCCCGACCCCAAAAAAATGAGAAAATACGGTGATTTGGAAATTTTTAAATGGCTGAGCTGATGAAGATTGCTGAAGGGCAATAACGAATCTTTTTTTGGGGGCACGCCCTAATGAAAAATAATGTTTTGTTTGTATTTTATGAAATAAATTGTTGATTACATAGGTTGTTTCTCAATAATTATATCCATATTTGCACCATGCAAAAATTGAATTTCAATCCGTATTCGTTTCGTTTGCGTAATGACGGCAATAACGTGTCTATTTTTGACGAAATCCGAAAAAAATTCGTGGTTCTTCAACCCGAAGAATGGGTCAGGCAGCACGTTATCAGTTATTTAACGGAAGAAAAGGGCTATCCGAAATCGCTTATCAATGTGGAAAAAGAGCTTACCGTTGGCAGTCGTACCAAGCGTTATGATGTGGTGGTGTACACTCCGGCAGGGACGATTGATGTGGTGGTGGAGTGCAAAGCCCCGTCCGTACCGATTACGCAACGTGTTTTTGACCAAATCGCGCGCTATAATCTTACCTTGCAGGCTCGTAATTTGATGGTTACTAATGGTTTGGAGCATTATTTTTGCCAAATGGATTACCTCGAAAATAGATATATTTTTTTAAGAGATTTGCCAAAATATCATAAAATGGATACGGGCATTAGCAATATATGAAAATAGCAATCGTTATATTAAATTGGAACGGGAAAAGTCTTTTGCAGCAGTTTTTGCCTTCGGTGTTGGAACATTCGCTGGGAGCGGATATTTATGTGGCCGACAATGCTTCATCGGATGCTTCGGTGGCGTTTGTGAGAGAGGTGTTTCCGCAAGTGAAAATCATCGAAAATTCTGTTAACGGCGGTTATGCCAAAGGGTATAATTGGGCGTTGGCCCAGGTGGAAGCCGATGTGTTTTGTTTGCTCAATTCGGATATTGAGGTAACTGAACACTGGCTCGCTCCCGTGCGGAAAATGTTTGCCGAAAACCCCGAAATCGGTGCGGTACAGCCCAAAATTTTGGATTATAAAAGCAAAAATAAATTTGAATACGCCGGGGCGGCAGGCGGTTTTCTTGACAAATTCGGTTTTCCGTATTGTCGGGGACGGATTTTTTACACGATTGAAGAAGATAACGGTCAGTATGACAGTGAGATAGATGTTTTCTGGGCAACCGGAGCATGCTTTTTTGTACGGGCCGGTGTCTTTCGGGCAACGGGCGGTTTTGATGAAGATTTTTTTGCGCACCAAGAGGAAATCGACCTTTGCTGGCGGATTCATTTGCAGAAAAAGCGCATCGTGTATTGCCCTGATACGGTGGTGTACCACGTGGGCGGTGCGACACTGCCGACCGAAAGTCCGCAGAAAGTGTATCTCAATTTCCGCAACGGATTGTATATGTTGCTGAAAAATCTTCCGAAAAAACAGCTTTTCGGCGTGCTTTTTGTCCGTCTTTCGCTCGATGGCGTGGCGGCAATCCGCTATATGCTGGGTGGGAAATTCTCATTTTTGGCAGCCATTTTCAGGGCTCACGTTGATTTTTATAAGAGGATGAGTTATTTCTACAAAAAACGCTCTGATGTCGCCTTTTCACCGTACTACAACTTGCGTTCGATAGTGGGGGAATATTTTATAAAAGGTCGGAAAAAATACTCGGAACTGAAAGTTTTAAGGAGTTGAAAGTGGAGAGTTGAAAGTTTCAACGAATTAAATTTTCCCGATTTAATTTTTTTTCTTACCTTTGTGAATTGAGTAACCATTTTTAAATTTGAAGTATGAACAGAATTTTTGTAACCTTAATGACCGTAGGATTATTGGCGACCTCATGTGTGTCAAAAAAACAGTATGCCGAATTGGAAGCCAAACAAAGAGAAACCCAAGATTTGCTGAATTCAGCCACCGTAAGGCTTAATGCCTGTCTGGAAGATGCCGCAGGATTGCGTTCTAAAGTAGCAGGACTCGAAGGGCAAAACGAATTGCTCCGAGCTAATAACCAAGACCTCATAAACAACATGGGGAACCTGACGACACTCACCCAAAAAGGAGCGGAAAATCTCGAACGCTCTTTGGAGAGTCTCCGTGAAAAAGATTTGACTATCAGAACGTTGCGTGATGCTGTAACACGTCGTGATTCCATCAACCTTTCACTTGTACAAAGCCTTAAAGGGGTGTTGGGCAACTTAGACGACCAAGACATCGAAGTAAAAGTTGAAAAAGGAGTGGTGTACGTGAGTATTTCCGACAAATTGCTTTTCAGCAGCGGAAGCTATGCCGTAACTGCCAAAGCCAAAGAAGTGTTGGGCAAAGTCGCTACCGTAGTGAACAACAAACCCGACTTTGAATTTATGGTAGAAGGACATACCGATAACGTGCCAATCAAAACCGCATCTATCAAAGATAATTGGGATTTGAGCGTGCTTAGAGCTACTGCCGTCGTACGTATTTTGCAAAACGATTTCAAAGTTTCTCCTGCCCGGATGACCGCCGCCGGACGTAGTGAATACGTGCCTTTGGCAACCAATACGACAGCTACAGGAAAAGCTCAAAACCGCCGTACCCGCATCGTAGTATTGCCAAAACTCGACCAATTCTACACCATGATAGAAGAAGGCATGAAAGACCCTGCGATCAACAAATAGTGATATAGGCATTAGCCAATAGAATAGAAAAAAAACAGCTTTTCAATATTTTTGAAAAGCTGTTTTTTCATATCGAACTCACGTTAAATACCATCAAGAAAACTGCCTTTTTCTCTTTTACAACAAATTCATTTCTCCAACCATTCAACAGGTAAAATATTGTTTCTTTTTATGGAAAATTAGATATTTTTGTTTTATTTTACAGGCAAATTACATATCTTTGCAACCAAAATAACAGCAATAAAGAACAGTTTCTATATTGTTATGAAACATCAACCTACCTCCACAATGGACTTATCTACCACACTCCACCGTAAAAAACAAACAAGTACTCTACACACGATTTTTTTAGTGCTTTTATTCTTTTCAACACTTTCGCTCTACGCACAAGATGACCATGAGCATACCGAAAATTGTGTTGTAAAAACACCGACACCTGAAATGCTTGCCCGTTTTCAAGCAAAACAAAGCACCGCCCGTCCTGTTCCGCCTACCGCCAAACCTGCCGATGGCAATTTTACGATTGACATTCTTTTTCTTTATGACGAAACCGCCCAAGAATATTGTCAAAGAAATAACATTACTCTTGAAGAATTTTCAGAAAAGCAAGTCCAGAAAATGAATGAAGTGTTAAAAAACTCTGAGCTTACCGATTTTACGTTTAAAGTAGCTTCGATTGAGAAAATTCCCTCCCGTTACGGCTCTATGGGAGCGTCCATTGCATTAGATTACTTGACAGACCTCAGCCGTCCGGAATTTTCAAAAGTAGCGATGCGTCGGGAGCTTAGCGGCGGCGACATTGTGGTCATGTTCATTGATGCGGGAACATCGGGCGTGAATGGAGCGGCGTGGTCATTACAAGGAACGCCGTCAAACCACAAGCACATGGCAATGGCGGTCTGTGGCGTCCGCCCGTCCGACACGGGTTATACCGCCGTCCACGAAGTCGGACACGTACTCGGTTGCGGACACAGCACCACGCAACGCCTCAATCCGGGACACGGAGCAAGACACAATTATTCCTACGGCTACCAAGGAAAAACCACCAAAGGAAGTATTTTTTCGACCGTAATGGCATATCAAGGTGGTAGAGAAAATGCATATTATCCGCGTATCCCTTACTTTTCATCGCCTTTGGTAAAGCACCCTGACGACCCCGAAACCTTCACGGGAACGAACGCCGCCGATAATGTCCGCACCATACGCCAATACGCAAGGATGACCTCGCAAAATTATGAAGTAACCGATAAACTGAAAGTTTCGGCAGAATTTATAGCCGCAGCGATGGAAACCAAAGAATACGAAATAGCCGTAGCCACCAACGGAGAATGGACGGCGGAAAGTGGTGCTGGTTGGGTAACATTTAACAAAAATAAATTTCCTTCCGGGGATATTCTGACCGTTAAAGTTACCGAAAATCCGAATCCGTCGGTAGAACGAGAAACTGAAATCACGCTGAAAAGTACCGCTTCGGGCGATGTGAAAAAAGTAAAAATCCGTCAGGCATTGTCGCTCATAAAAGTGCTTGACAATGAGGAACTCACATGGACGACCGACGGTTCGACCGATTGGTTCGGGCAGAGCGAAACGTCATCGCCCAACGGAAATGGTAACTCGGCACGCAGTGGGATTTTTTCTGAAAATTCCGACGGACGGACATCATATCTTCGGACGAAAGTTGTCGGTCCCGGAAAAATAACCTTTGATTATAAAGTAGAAAGCAAAGGAGGAGAATTTAACGGAGCATTAGGATTGATGGTCAATGACGATTTCGTCCGCTATGCCTCAGGCGAGCAGTACGTTTGGAGCGTTCCGAAAGATGCTACTTCTACCGGCTGGAAAACAGAAAGTTACGAAGTTTCGGAAGGAGAATATGAGTTGGTCTGGCGTTTCCACCATGGAGGCGATATAAATTCCAGAGCGTATATGGATAATGTCCGCTGGGAATATGACCGCGACAAACTTATCTTGGGACACACTTCTCAAGAAATTGACGATAAAGAACAAAACGTATCGGTCAAATTCCGCAATGGCAACGAATGGACGGCAAGTGTTGATGTTCCTTGGGCAACGCTTGACCGAGACCGGGGACAAGGCAGTGCCGTTATCAATCTTTTGGCAACAACCAATGGTACAAGGCATATCCGCAAGGCAACCGTAACCATCAGTAATGGGGTTGATACGAAAACGTTTGTCCTCACGCAGCACCCCGACCTTTTGCGGGCAGGAATGAACGCCGACAACCTCAACTGGTATCCGCAAAGGATTGATTTGTACGATGGTGATTTGAATAGAACGGGAAAAACCGTACAGCCTTGGTTCGGACAAAGAGAAGAACTTTATGACGGACACCCTACTGCCGTTCTTGACCGCGGACTGATACCCATGACACATTATAATAATCCTGTGCGGGTTTCTACAGAAGTCATCGGACCGGGAACTTTCCAATTCAAATACAAAAGCATGACAGGAAATAGTGATACCTTTCATGTAGAAGTTGCCGGAGAAAAACATACGATAAATCCATCGGACAATTGGACTGAAAACCAATTAATTAACGTTCCCGAAGGAAAACAAACAGTTTCGTTCGCATACCAAATAAGAAATGCAGGTACCGGCAAAATTTACGTTACCGATGTGGTTTGGAAATCGCCCGTACAGGGAATATTCGTTGAGCCGACCTATATGGAAGTACCGAGTACAAGCAGCGAACGCACGGTACGCATCACTACGCAAAGTGCTTGGCAAAGCGAACTTTCTGTACCGTGGCTTGGCGTGTCAAATCCTGCGGGCGAATTGGGAGGTGATTTGGTCATTTCTATCGAAAAAAATACGACCGGAGAAAAACGCGAAGGACATGTAACACTCAAAACGAGAGATAGTTACGAAAAAATAAAAATCGTTCAAAATGCCGATGAAGCTGCCGATATGCAAGCCGATATCAACCGCGTTCTGAAACTGCCCGACTCTGACCCGATTTTCTTCGGAAATGACCCCGATAAACCCTGGATTGCCCAAGGGTGGAATATCAACGGGTCTCTTATCACGCATAATCCTAACGGGCTGATGCAAACACCCGTACTTGCCAAAAACGAAACATCGGGCATCACCGCCGAATTGGAAGGCAAAGGAAAATTGACATTTACCATTCACGCCGAATTGTACATTGAAAATGCAGTAGTGCTATACCTTGACGGAAAGAAAATACGCACGTTTCACAGTCATGCCGATAGAAATAACCAACAAGTAGATAACGACTACGTAAAACTTTACACCAGCGACCGCCGGATTACCTTAGAGATTCTTACGGAAGGCAAGCACATCGTGGAGTGGAAATATGAAAAGAAAGAAGACAGAGTAACGTTTGCCAATTTGAACGGACGTATCGGCGATTTTCTCCGTTTGGAAAGCGTGAAATTTGAAGCAGAAGTGAAAACGTATGCCGTTACCGTTAAAAACGGTTCGGGTTCAGGGCGTTACAAAGCCGGAGCGCAGGTAACGCTACAAGCAGATACGCCTGAAGAAGGCTGGATTTTTGAAAAATGGAGCGGTGCCGATGCAGGACTCATCGCCAATGCAACGACCGCCAACGCAACCTTCACGATGCCTGCCAAAGAAATAGCATTGGTAGCCATCTATAAAAATGTAGTTCCGAACAAACGGAACTTGAGCGGAATTACCTTTGAAGATAAAACATTTGCGTATGACGGAACACCAAAATCATTAAAAATCAAAGGTGTGCTTCCCGATGGCGTAACGGTTTCCTACCAAAATAACAACCAAACCGCCACAGGAACGTACACCGTAAAAGCGAAAATTAACGGCGGGACGGAATATAACGATTTGGAATTGGAAGCCGAATTGAAAATAATTCCGGATACCGTACAACCCAAAACGGATTTGAACATCACTTTTGAAGGAAAAACATTCGTTTATGACGGAAGTACAAAATCGGTTTTGGCAACAAATATTCCAAAAGGAATCGTTATTTCGTATGAAAATAATGATAAAATTAATGTAGGAACATACCCGGTAACCGCTACTTTTGCAGGCAATGAAATGTATAACACTTGGACAAAAACGGTTTCATTGGTTATCACGAAAGCGACTATTTCGGGGGCGGTTTTTGAAAATAAAACGTTCGTTTATGACGGAACTCCGAAATCGCTCTCGGTGGAAAATCTGCCGCAAGGCGTAACGGTTTCCTACCAAAACAACGGAAAAACCGAAGCAGGAACGCATGAAGTTACGGCAACACTTTCGGGGCAAAATTACAATGAGTTGGTGCTGAAAGCCACTGTTACTATCACGAAAGCCACGATTTCAGATGTGATTTTTGAAAACAAAACGTTCGTTTATGACGGAACTCCGAAATCGCTCTCGGTGGAAAATCTGCCGCAAGGCGTAACGGTTTCCTACCAAAACAACGGAAAAACCGAAGCAGGAACGCATGAAGTTACGGCAACACTTTCGGGGCAAAATTACAATGAGCTGGTGCTGAAAGCGACACTAACCATTCAACCAAAAGAAGAGCCTGAAACCCCGGCAGACGAAAAATTTAATTATTATCCTAATCCGATAGTTGATGTATTGAACATTGTGAGTGATAAAGATGATGTTGCGTATATTTATGACAGTAGCGGACGGCTTTTGATGCAATTTTCTGTTAAAAAAGGAACATCAAGCATCTCGTTGGGGCATTTGCCGAAAGGCGTGTATCTGTTGGTTACCCAAAATGGTCAAAAAGTAAAATTACAGAGATAGCCATCACATTCCGTAACCGTTGCCAAAGCGGTAACTGAGTACAAATCCGTGTTGGTTTTTCAGTACGTAATTCCCGAATCCGTAGGTGTAATTGTATACAAAACGGAAATTTTGCAAGATGTGGACACCCAAAAACAAACTTCCGGCAGAAACGGTTTTGTACCCCGCACCGACCTCAAAAAAGTTTTGGTATTGGTAAGCGATATTAAAATCGGCTTGCAGCGGACTCCCTTTCTCGTGCTTGATGAGAATGTTCGGTTTGAGTACCGAATTTTCAAAACGGTCGGCAAAGAAGCGATACCCGAAATATGCATAATACGGGGTGGAAATATTCAGGTCGTCAGGATTATCGGCAAGCAAGTCCCCGATGATGTTGGGAGTGGAAAGCCCTGCAAAAAAATGGCTGTGGTTGTACACGATTCCTACACCAACCATCGGAATGACCGATTGCACGTTTTTGGCAAAACGAGGGTCGTCGGTAATGCCCAAGTCCAGCAAATCATCGCGAAAAAAACGAAACCCTGCCGAAATGCCGAACGAAATGGCGTTCGGGCGGTACAAAGCCCATTGCGGACGGCGCTCATAGTTCGTCAAATCCAAGCGGTAAGCGTAGGCAGCCTGCACCATATTATTGGTCGTTACACCGATTTTGTCATTGGTAAATCCTACGCCGAGCCCGAATTGGCGGTACTCAAACGGAATTACCGCCGAGAGGTTTGTGCTTTGCGGACTTCCGTCAAATTCGCCCATCATGCCGTTATGGCTTGCCGTGAGTTCGGCATCGGTGGCAAGCCCGGCATAGGCAGGATTGATGACAAAAGTATTGTAATTGTATTCCGAATACATGGGCGTTTGCTGGGCGAAAACAATCCACGGTAACGCCGATATTAAAAAGATATATAATGAATTTTTCATGTTCTATTTTTAAGTTGATTAACGTCTTACTTCCAAAGGTCCGCTTAGTTTTTTCAGCGAATGCGGTTCGTTGATTTCTATTTTGAAGAAATACGTTCCGTCGGGCAATTTGTTGGCTCCCAACCCTTTGAGTTGGTTGGCTTCGCCGGCAAATACTTTCGTTTGGTTGTCGTATCCGCTGATTTTGAACACGAGATTGCCCCATCGGTTGTAAATGTAAACGGTATTTTCAGGATTATTTTCGATGCCTTTGATGACCCAATAATCATTGATACCGTCGCCGTTGGGCGAAATGCCGTACTTCGTATCATCATGAACGGCAACGGTTTTGAAAATAAACTCACCGCACCCGACAGCGTTTCCTCCGGCATTGCTTGGCACAATCCGTACATAAATTACGGTATTTTCGGGCAGCGGATTCGGTAATTGATAGAAATTGTTGGTTACAAAAACGTTTTGAGCCAAGTCGCTTCCGCCCGAAGTAGTGCCGATATTCACAAAATAACCGTCGGCATCCGTTACGGCATCCCAAAGAATTGGAGTCGCCACCGCCACCTCGCTGATACGGCTCGGCACAGTAATATTAGTACAAGCCGGCACGCTAACAGGCTCATTTTCTGTCGTAAACGAAATCACAGTACAACCCGAAGCATTTCCTGCGGAATTTTTCGGCGTGATTTGAACGTAATACGTGGTGTTGTACGCCAACGGATTTGCGAAACTGAAATTTGTTGTCGTAACTTCCTGATTGTCTATAATTTCTGTTCCGTTAGCGGAAGTTCCCATACGAACGATGTACGAAGTAGCATCGGCAACTGCATTCCAGACAAGATTGGTGGAAACGGAAACGTTGGTTTGTCCGTTCGTGATGTTGTTGATTTGCGTACAATTTGGCACGCTAACAGGCTGATTTTCCGTAGTAAACGAAATCACAGTACAACCCGAAGCATTTCCTGCGGAATTCTTCGGTGTGATTTGAACATAATACGTGGTGTTGTACGCCAACGGAGTTGCAAAACTGAAATTCGTTGTCGTAACTTCCTGATTGTCTATGACTTCTGTTCCATTAGCGGAAGTTCCCACACGAACGGTGTACGCATCCGCACCGCTAACCGCATTCCAAACAAGATTGGTGGAAACGGGAACGTTGGTTTGTCCGTTTGTGATATTGGAAATTTCTGTACAAGCCGGCGTAACAGTAGGTGCAGGCATATTGAACCAAAATCCGTTGCAACCTACTGCCTGACCTGCGGTATTGATTGGGTAAACAAATAGATAATAGGTAGTGTCATAGTTCAATGGAGGCAACACATAGTTGGTTTCAGTAGTGGTTGTATCTACCACATCGGTAGTGTCTGTTGCTGTCCCTAACGTAATTCTGTACGAGGTCGTTCCTGTAACCGTTTCCCACTGTACATTGAGGTTGCTTATATCCACATTAGGAGCCCCTACGTACGGATAGGTGATTTCCGTACATTCGGGAAGGGCAACTGTGGCGGTTACTTTAAATTCTGCCGTACCACATCCTACGGCATCACCTGCGGCATTGCTTGGAACGACCCGGATGTAATACGTTTTGTC
Source organism: Capnocytophaga sp. (assembly GCA_030538675.1). Classification (GTDB taxonomy): domain Bacteria; phylum Bacteroidota; class Bacteroidia; order Flavobacteriales; family Flavobacteriaceae; genus Capnocytophaga. Next base: position 841 of record JAUNTM010000063.1, on the reverse strand, counting down.
GTACTCCAATGCCGGTAATATATAACTTGTCGTTGTTACGGAAGTTTCCGGAAGAATATCCGTGGTAACGGATGAAGTTCCTACCGAAATCTTATAAGATGTTGCCCCTGCACTTGCATTCCATTGCAGATTGACGTTGTTCATATCCACATTGGTAACACCGTCATACGGATATGTAATTTCTGTACAAGCCGGAATGCTAACAGGCTGACTTTCCGTAGTAAACGAAATCACAGGACAACCCGAAGCATTTCCTGCAGAATTTTTCGGTGTGATTTGAACATAATAGGTGGTGTTGTACGCCAGCGGATTTGCAAAACTGAAATTCGTTGTCGTAACTTCCTGATTGTCTATGACTTCTGTTCCATTAGCGGAAGTTCCTACACGAACGGTGTACGAAGTAGCATCGGCAACTGCATTCCAAACGAGATTGGTGGAAATGGGAACGTTAGTTTGATTATTAGCAATGTTGGAAATTTGTGTACAAGCCGGAATGCTAACAGGCTCATTTTCTGTGGTAAACGAAATCACAGGACAACCCGAAGCATTTCCTGCAGAATTTTTCGGCGTAATGCGGACGTAATACGTGGTGTTGTACGCCAACGGAGTTGCAAAACTGAAACTCGTTGTTGTAACTTCTACATTATTTACGATTTCTGTCCCATTCGCAGAAGTTCCCACACGAACGGTATATGCATCCGCACCGCTAACCGCATTCCAAACGAGATTGGTAGAAACGGGAACGGCTGTTTGTCCGTTTGTGATATTGGAAATTTGTGCACAAGCTGGCACGGCAGGTGTAGATGACAAAGTTCTGAATGAGGTTACTGTACAATCCGTT
>JAUNTM010000170.1 GCA_030538675.1 Capnocytophaga sp. | reverse complement strand
TCAACGGCGGAACGAATTACAACGATTTGACATTGACGGCAGTTTTGGAAATTACACCGGAAGCAGTTGAAAAATTCAACTATTACCCGAATCCGTTGAAGAACGTCTTGAATATCGAAAGCCCGTCCGATGATTACGGATATTTGTACGACAGTGCCGGACGGTTGATGATGCAGTTCAACATCCAAAAAGGAAATACACAAATTGCCGTGTCGCAGTTGCTGAAAGGATATTATATGTTACTCACTAAAAACGGTCAAAAAGTTAAAATTCTAAAACAATAATTGGTATATTTGTCGGGTCGTATGAGCGTATCTTGTACGACCGACAAAAACCAAAACCATTTGAAAATCATTACCAAAACCCATTTTACAATGAAAAAAATAAGTTTGCTATTATGCCTCATCGCTTCGGGGGCATGGGCTCAAAATACAATATCATTCGGCGGCGGAGAACGCTTGGTCAACACGGCAGTACCTTATACGGCACTTCGTTCCGATGCCCGTAGTAACGCATTGGGTAACACATCAGTAGCTACCGAAGCCGATGTGTACAGCCAGCTTCGCAATGCTTCCAAATATGTGTTTTTCGAAGAAGATTTGTCGGTGGCATTCACGCATACCCGCTTCTGGAATACGGGATTTGACGATATTAACGACAATAGTTTTCATCTTTTGTACCGCCGTAACGACCGCAGCGCTTGGGGCGGAAGTATCAATTATTACAGCTTGGGCAAAATGATGCTCAAAGACGATTTGGGCAATGACCTCCGCGAAACCAATCCGTATGAGATGAACGTTGACCTCTCATATTCGCTCTTGCTTTCCGAAACCTTCTCAATGGGCATCACGGGGCGTTTTTTGAATACGCGCTTGGAAGGTATCCAAAACAGCAGTTTCGGCAATGCGTTGGCGTTTGACCTTTCGGGATATTATCAGTCGTTGCCGTCCGAATTTTCGGGGTTTTCGCTGGTCAAGCGGTTGGGATTTTCGTTGCAGAACATCGGTTCAAAAATGAAATTCAATAATGACGAAAACGAACAATTTCTTCCTACAACCCTACGGTTGGGCGGCGGACTTTCGTTTACCGACAAGCTCAACCGTCATCAGTTTGATATTTCGGCAGAAATCGGGAAATATTTAGTTCCCGAAATGCCCGAATACGGCTACGTGGACGCAAACGGCAACGGACAGCAAGGTGCCAACGAACCCCGTATCATCATTTCGGGTGACGACCCTGCACGCACGGGTGGTATCAGCGGAATTTTCAAAGGATTTGGCAATGCATCGTGGATGTACAGCGCCGGTGTCGGGTATACCTACAACCGCCAATTTTCACTCAGAGCAGGCTATTACGGTGAAAGCCAACAGGCAGGCGACCGCAATTTCATAGGCGTGGGAGCCGGTTTCAAAGCCGCTCGTTTGGGCATTGACCTTTCATATACGAAATCCACGCAGAGCATTCCGCATCCGTTGGATAACAATATGCGGTTGTCATTGGCATATCATTTCGGAAGATAAAATAGGAATGATTGTAAAACTCGCAAAAACTGTCTGAAAAAGCAGTTTTTTGATTTTAAAAAATGTTGTATTTTTGAAATAAATAAAAATAACAGTTATGAAAAATATACGATTCTTTCTATTGTTAATGATTTTTGCAAGCGGTTGTTCCGTACAGAAAGTCAGTAAGATAACTTCAGAAAATATCCGTCTCGGGATGACCGTTGCGCAAGTAACTGCTGCTATCGGGATGCCTTACAAAACTGCTCTTCCCAACGAAAACGTTGAACTGTTCTACTACAAAGAACAGATTTGGATCGCCAAAAGCCACCGCTTGGTGGAAACCATTCTTATGTTTAAGGACGGCATTTTGCAATCGGTAACGCAAGGCGAAGAGAAAAGTGCAGATAGCCACAGTGTTATAACGGAGTAGCATCAAAAAGGCTGCCCGAGACATCTCGGGCAGCCTTTTTTGGTAAAAATCTGCAAGTATTTAACGTGAGTTCGATGGAAGAAGTTGTATGATAATTAGCACCTTACTTTCGTAAAAGCCCTCACCCCCTGCCCCT
>JAUNTM010000062.1 GCA_030538675.1 Capnocytophaga sp. | reverse complement strand
ACCATTTCAAACGACATTAAACAACATCAAATAAAAACAACAAAAACATGGCTTCTGCGGAAGCAATCATAAATTATGAACGAAGAAACTCCAATCTGGTGGCTCAACGAAGAGTCCGAACAAATATTAAATCGTGGCTATTTGCTTAAAGGCGAATCCGTAGAAGGTGCCATTGACCGCATCACCCACGCCGCGGCACGCCGTTTGTACAAACCCGAATTGCAACCCGCATTCAAGGAGATGATTACCAAGGGGTGGATTAGTTTTTCATCCCCCGTATGGGCGAATATGGGTACGGAACGCGGACTGCCGATTTCGTGCTTCAACGTTCACGTTCCCGACAGCATCGAGGGCATTACGCACAAGCTCGGCGAAGTGATTATGCAGACGAAAATCGGTGGCGGAACATCGGGCTATTTCGGTGAATTGCGCGCGCGAGGTTCGGCAGTTACCGACAACGGAAAATCGAGCGGGGCGGTGAGTTTTATGAAACTTTTCGACTCGGCGATGGACGTGGTTTCGCAAGGCGGTGTGCGTCGCGGGGCTTTTGCGGCATATCTTGACATCGACCACAACGACGTTCTCGAATTTTTGCAGATAAAAGACATCGGCTACCCAATCCAAAATCTCTTTATGGGTGTGTGCGTCCCTGATTACTGGATGCAGGATATGATTGACGGCGACATCGAAAAACGCAAAATCTGGGCAAAAGTACTCGAATCGCGCCAGCAAAAAGGACTTCCGTACATATTTTTTACCGATAACGTGAACCGCAACCGTCCGCAGGTGTACAAAGACCAAAACCTGACGGTCAATGCCAGCAATCTTTGTTCGGAAATCATGCTTCCGTCAAACGAAGACGAATCGTTCATCTGCTGCTTGTCGTCAATGAATTTGGAATTGTTTGACGAGTGGAAGGATACAAGAGCGGTACAGTTGGCTATTTATTTCTTGGATGCCGTTCTCTCGGAATTTATTGAGAAAACGGAAGGGAATTATTACCTTGCTTCGGCACGTAAGTTTGCGATGCGGCACAGGGCACTCGGCTTGGGCGTGTTGGGCTATCATTCTTATTTACAGAAGAATATGATTCCGTTTGAGAGTTTTGAAGCGACACAATTCAACGCTCGGGCTCATAAATTCATCCGTGAAGAAGCCGAAAAAGCTACGCAAGAACTCGCTCACATCTACGGTGAACCCGAATTGCTCAAAGGCTACGGACGGCGTAACGCCACGCTGATGGCAATCGCCCCAACGACCTCAAGTTCTGCCATTTTGGGACAGACATCGCCCGGCATTGAGCCGTATGCCAGCAATTATTACAAAGCCGGTTTGGCAAAAGGAAATTTTATCCGCCAGAACAAGCATCTTAAAAAACTGTTGCAAGAAAAAGGCATTGACAATGAAGACACATGGCGTGATATTATGCTCAATCACGGTTCGGTGCAGCACCTATCGGGACTTAGCAAGGAGGAAAAAGACGTTTTCAAAACGTTTAAAGAAATATCCCCGATGGAAATCGTAACGCAAGCGGCTCAACGCCAGCAATATATCGACCAAGCCCAAAGTCTGAACCTGAACATTCCGGCGGCAATGCCCGTAAAAGATGTTAATAAAGTGATGATTGAAGCGTGGAAACTCGGTGTGAAAACGCTTTATTACCAACGAAGCCAATCCGTTTCTAAAGAAATGATGGTCAATTTCGTGAATTGCAGCAGCTGTGAGGCGTAATGACGGTTTCTATTTTGATGGAATTTAAAAACTGAACCATTTTTCACATTTGTATATTTCCGAAAATCGGCTTGATTGAAAATTCACCATTTTTATCAGGCCGTTTTTTTTAAATTAAAAAATAATTTAGTATGATTCAAAAATTATCTACCCAACACTTTGTTTTTGCTTTGATTACGGCTATTTTTGCCGCTTCATGTAAAAATAATCAAGAAACTATGACTGATAAAAATATACAACCACCTGTAGCTGAGAAGATTGCTCATAAATTGGAAAAACACGGTGATGTCCGCATCGATAATTATTACTGGCTTAACGAGCGCGAAAATCCTAAGGTGATAGAATATCTCACTCAAGAGAATGACTATTACCAACAGATGACAGCCCATACACAAGAATTACAAAAGACGCTTTTCGAAGAAATGAAAGCTCGAATTAAAGAAGATGATGCGTCTGTACCGTATTTCTACAACGGGTATTACTACATTACCCGATTTGAAAAAGGCAAGGATTATCCGATTTATTCGAGAAAAAAAGGAAGTTTGGAAGCGGCAGAGGAAATCATGTTTGATTGTAACGAAATGGCAAAAGGGCATGATTATTTCCGTTTGGTCGGACTTTCCGTGAGTGATGACAACCGCTTGGCATCGTTCGGGATTGATACCGTATCGCGCCGCCAGTACACGTTGCAAATCAAGAACTTGGAAACCGGTGTGATATTGCCCGAAAAAATAGGCAACACCACAGGTTCGGCTGCTTGGGCAACCGATAACAAAACGCTTTTTTACACCTCAAAAGACCCTGTAACACTACGTTCCAATAAAATATTCCGGCATGAAGTAGGTACAAATGTACAAAATGATGCGATGATATTTCACGAAAAAGACGATACGTTTATGACTTTCGTATATCGTGAAAAATCCAAAAAATATATCGTAATCGGTTCGGGAAGTACGCTCACAAGCGAATTTCAAATCTTACCTTCGGACAATCCGAAAGGTGAATTTAAAATATTCCAGGAGCGTATACGAGGTTTGGAATATTCGATTTCGCATTATGGAGATGCGTTTTATATCGTTACGAATAAAGATGGCGCAACGAACTTTAAATTAATGAAAACTTCTGACAATCAGACTTCTGCCTCCAATTGGGTAGAGCTTATTCCGCATCGGGAAGAGGTTTTGCTTGAAGGGATTGAGATTTTTAAAAACTTTTTGGTCGTTGAAGAAAGCGCGGACGGACTCAACCGTATCGAGATACGTCCGTGGAATGGCGAAGGGGCGTACTATCTCCCGTTTGAAAGCGAAACGTATACGGCGTACACTACTCAAAATGTTGATTTTGACACCGATATATTGCGTTACGGATATCAGTCGATGACGACACCTGCTTCGGTCATTGATTTTAATATGGTCAATCGCACCAAAAATATACTGAAAGAACAAGAAGTGTTGGGCGGCAAATTTGATAAAAATAATTATGTGGAAGAACGGCTTTGGGCAACGGCAACCGATGGAACAAAAATTCCGATGTCGGTCGTTTACCGCAAAGGGATGAAAAAAGACGGTTCTAATCCGCTGTTGCAATACGCTTACGGCTCATACGGACATACGATTAATCCAACATTTTCGACCACTCGCCTCAGCCTGCTCGACCGCGGATTTATCTATGTGATTGCCCACATACGAGGCGGCGAATACATGGGGCGCAAATGGTACGAAGACGGAAAAATGTTGCATAAGAAAAATACATTTACCGATTTTATCGACTGTTCTAAATATCTGATAGCCGAAAAATATACATCACCGGCACATTTGTATGCCGAAGGCGGTTCTGCAGGCGGATTGCTCATGGGTGTTGTAGTGAATGAAGCCCCCGAGCTTTATAAAGGTGTAATCGCAGCCGTGCCGTTCGTCGATGTAGTTACCACGATGCTCGATGACAGTATTCCGCTCACCACAGGCGAATATGACGAGTGGGGAAATCCTAACGAAAAGGAATATTATGAATACATGCTTTCGTACTCGCCGTATGACAATGTGAAGGCACAAAAGTATCCGAATATGTATGTATCGACAGGTTTGCATGACTCACAAGTACAATACTGGGAACCAGCCAAATGGGTTGCCAAACTCAGGGAAATGAAAACGGACAATAACCTTCTTTTCCTCGATACGAATATGGAGGCGGGACACGGCGGTGCTTCAGGACGTTTTGAAGCCTTAAAAGAAGTGGCTAAAGAATTTGCCTTTATGCTCGATTTGGAAAGTAAATAAATTTTAAAATCCCAATCTTCCTTTTTTTGAAGCGGGATTGGGATTGTAAATAATTGATTTGCAATGATTTTGCGGATAAATTAGATTATTTAATCCGAAATAATGTAATTTTATTTTCACCCGATGCTGCGACCATCCGTTCGTCGACAAACAATAAGGCGTGGTAGGCTTCGTCAGCAATTTTTTTCCAAGAATTTCCTTTGTCGTTGGAGAACCATATTCCGTTAATTGAGGTTGCCAATAGTTCATGCCCTTGTGTGTTAGGTACATAGCGAACACAACTTATGTAGCCCGGCGATACGGAAGCATCGGTAGTTTGCCAAGATTTGCCACCGTCGGAAGTCGTAGCGATAGTTTGTTGGTGAAGGTCAGGTTTTTGATAATTTCCACCTGCTACAATTCCTTGATTATCATCATAAAAAGCAATGCTAAATGCACCTTCAGTTGAACTGCCTTGAACGATAGGAAGTGTCGTATTCTTCCAAGACGCTCCTTTGTCGGTTGATGTCCACAAACGGCTTTTCGCACCACCTGTAATGATGTGAATACCTTTGCCGGTAATCGCAATATTGGAGTTACTCGCAGCGAAAAGTGTTTCATTATCAGATAGATGTGGCGATTTGTCACAATTTTGCTTTATCCACGTACGCCCGCCGTCGTACGTGCGTAGTATTGACATACAGCCCTCAACCGTATCGCCCACCGCAATTCCGTTGGAATTGTCCCAAAATACCATGCTGTCGTAAAATACCGAAGGGTGTTCTTCCCGATATACTTCTTGCATCGCTTGCTCGCCCGTCTTAAAAAGTAGGGCGGGATTGCCTGCCGAAAGCATCATAAAATCAGTTGATGTAACGCCCACCGAACGAAAATCAACCTCTATTCCTTTATTACGAAGCGTACTGACACTGATAGTTTGGTTATTTACATGAATAAAACCAAATAAACTGCCCGAACCTGCAAATCCTATATTGCCGTCGAGTAACGCCATCGCACGGACGCTGCCGTTGATTTCGAATGTTTTTTGTTCGACCAAAGTGATTTGACGAGCTACGTAAGTAGGCGAGGGGCGACATCCTGCCAAACAAAATAATACAAAAAGATACCGATACATATATTTTTAGTTTGATACAAAGATAGAAAAAATGGATTTACATTTTTTTAATGATAGAAGTTTTCATTTTCGACAAAAAAATAAAAATAGAGTTTCGACATTTTTTTATTTTTTAAAATACTGGTTTATAAGTAGTTTCGTATAAAAATAAAATGAATACTTTACAATGGCTATTTTTTAGGGTAAATTAGTTTTTAAAATATAGTTTCTATTTTTAATAATAATAATAAAATCAATTATTTACAATATATAATTAGAAGTAAAATATAACTATCATGACAAATTGTCGTATGTTATTAAATTGTTATCAATATATAAGTCATACTTTATTTTTGTTTTTATAATAAATTGTTTATCAATACATTATATATATAAAAAATGAATGTATCATTTTTTGATGAAGTGGTGTGTTTTTTCCGAGAAATATAGTATCATAAAATTTTATTTTCGTGTGTAAATCACTACATTTGGGAATTATTAATCGTGCTAAGTATGTCCAAATCTGTATCGTCCAAATCTAAAAAGCGTAAGAAATCAAACAAGATAAAAAAGCTGGGATTACCTCCCGGCTCATTGGTATACGCTGGCGAGAAGGAACACAAAGCGTTGAATATTGACGTGATTTCCTATTCGCAAACGTATTATGAAGCGAAAAAAGTACCGTCGGTAGATGAAGCGATTGCTTGCATCGGTGATGCGTATTGTACGTGGATTAACGTCAATGGATTGAGCCAAATTGATGAGATAAAAAAGCTTGGTGATTATGCAGGATTGAATAACTTATTGCTTGAAGATATACTTGATACCGAACATCGACCAAAGATTGAGATTTTAGATGATAACTTATTGGTTATCATTAAAATGTTATACTATAATAAAGAGCAAGAAATAGTCTTAGAACATCTTGCCTTGGTGTTGGGGGAGGGGTACATCATTACGTTTCAAGAGGTAGAGGATGACGATGTATTTGACGGGCTTCGCAAGCGTTTGCAAAACGAAAAAAGCCCTATACGCAAGCGTACATCGGATTACCTGCTTTTCGGAATACTCGATGCGATTGTGGACACTTATTTTGTCATTCTCGATACGATAAGCGAACAAGCGGAAGATATTGAAGATGAGATTATTAACGACCCAAAAGAAGGAATGGTCATGCAAATACAGAATCTGAAAAAAGATGCTATTACGTTGCGTAAATCCATTTATCCGGCACGTGAGGTGGTCAGTAAGCTCGAAAAATCAGACCACCGATTGATAAAAACAGCTACTTCGCCTTATTTCCGGGATTTGTTTGAGCATACAATTCATATAGTGGAAACGCTTGATACTTACAGAGATATGCTATGGGGGTTAACGGATACCTATATGGGTTCGATGAGTAACAAAATGAATAACGTGATGCGATTACTGACTATTATTTCGACTATTTTTATACCGCTCACGTTTATTGTGGGGCTTTACGGAATGAATTTTGAATACATGCCCGAATTGCATTACCGTTGGGCGTATCCGGTTGTTTGGATGGTAATGATTGGTATTACGGTGTGGATGATTTTCTTCTTCAAACGGAAAAAATGGATGTAGTTATTTTTCTATGTACTGAATATAAGTCCTCCCAAAAAAAAATCAAAAAAAAGACTACTTAAAATTTCGAAAAAAGAAAATTAAACATTAAATTTGCCATAAAAATTTATATACAGTATGGAAACTACGAAACCTATTGGACCAAATCCGGCAAACGGATTAACACCGCCTGATAACTATCTGGTATGGGCTATTTTATCAACTGTACTTTGCTGTTTACCTTTAGGTATTTACTCTATCGTGAAGGCATCGGAAGTAAACAGTAAATGGACTGTCGGCGACCGCGAAGGTGCTATAAAATCGGCAGAAACAGCCAAAAAATTTGCAATTTATTCTGCGATAGCCGCCGTTGCCGTATGGATATTGTACATTGCTTTTATAGTTATTTTTACTGTGCTTAACAACGTCTAAAAGATATACATTTTCAATTTGGATAAAAGCATAAAAATAATTTTACTGCTGCTGGGAATTAGTGTCTTAGTGGCAGTATATTATTTTGTTGACCCTTCGGATTCCAATGTGTTTTTTCCCCGTTGTCCGTCGGTTACGTTTTTAGGATTGTACTGCCCGGGCTGTGGGTCGCAGCGTGCTGTACATCAGCTTTTGCATGCCGATATTGCTCAGGCGTTCCGTTATAATCCGTTGTTGGTAATCGTTTTTCCGCTGTTGTTGTACGCTGTGGGGATTATGCTTTATAACGCTATTTTTGATAAGAAAATACGAATATCGTTGTTTTATAACAATGTGTTTGTTTTTTCCTTTTTTTTATTGGTAATAGTGTATTTTATTGCCCGCAATTTGTCTTTTACTTCGTTAGAATGTTTAGTACCACCACCTTAAGCATTGTAATAAAGCCGCTGTATTAATCCCATAATTTTTGCTCGAATGAAATCAGAAATTACCAATTATATTATCGAACAATTGAAGTCCGTAGCCGATGACATGTCGGACTATGCTCAAAAAAATCATAAATGGATAGCGAATGCTCCTGAGCGTAACCGATTGTCGATCAATAATTTTTTGAATTATTTATCGCTTCGAAGTCATGATATACGAGTGTTTCAAGATTTGCTTCATCGCAAGGGATTATCATCGCTTGCGGGGTCGGAATCGCATTCGTTGCGGCAGGTACAAAAAGTACTCAAACGCTTGGGATGCAAGATAGAAGAGGACGAACTCAGCAAATGTAGTTTTGGTATCGGTCGTAAGTTATTGGCAGATAATGCTACCGTATTATTCGGCGAAAAATCGGAAGCAGACATCCCTTATTTGATGGTAACGCTCGATAGCAGCTTCTTGCAGCAGCCCAATATGATAGCCGATTTGCTTGAGCGGGGCATGAGTGTCGCACGCATCAATTGTGCTCATGATGATTCCGAAATCTGGTCGGCCCTCATTCGAGAAGTCAAAATACAATCCGAAAGGCTTAACCGTCCTTGTAAGATATATATGGACTTGGCTGGTCCTAAAATACGCACGTATTTTCATTCAAAAAAAATAAAAAAATTAATCCTCAATGAAGGTGATGAACTTCTTTTAGCCGAAAATCCACTTCCAAAATCTTCCACGGGTAAGGTAGTGGGCTGTACGCTCGAAGGCATTACGGCGATGGTCAAAGTAGGCGAGCGGGTGATGTTCGACGATGGCGAAATAGAAACAGAAGTAATCGGCCGCCGTGATAAGACGCTTGTGCTCAAAGTAAAACGCAATTCGAAAGTAAAGAAAAACTTGAAATCCGAAAAAGGAATTAATTTTCCCGATTCGGAATTAACGATCTCATCATTAACAGATTACGACCGTAAATGTCTTTCATTTGTAAAGAAAAATGCCGATTTGGTCGGATTTTCGTTTGTCAAAACGGTAGATGATGTCAAAGAACTGCAAGAAGCTCTCAAAGATGTTTCGTATCCGCCGAAAATTATTCTTAAAATAGAAACACCGCAAGCGGTAAACCATTTGCCACAGTTGCTCTTACAAGGATTACAACACGACACGCTCGGCATCATGATAGCCCGGGGCGATTTGGCGGTTGAGATTGGTTTTGAGCGGATGAGCGAAATACAAGATGAGATATTGTGGTTTTGCGAAGCGGCACACGTTCCTGTAATATGGGCAACGCAAGTACTTGAAAATCTGCATAAAAAAGGAATTGCCACGCGCTCTGAAATCACGGATGCCGCTCATGCCGTTGCTGCCGAATGCATCATGATTAACAAAGGAAGCTATACGCTCAAAGTTATCGATGTGCTTAGCGACATCCTGCAGCGAACCGGCGGGCACCGGGCTAAAAAACGCTACTATATGCGGCCTCTGAGCATTGCTACGAATTTCGTATTTGAATAATCTACGATACGGCAATCCTGAGTGCGTTTTGATTGTATTATTTCAAATTTTTTAAAATCTCGCCGCTTGGCGTTTGGTAATCATACCATAGAATATCAGGATTTCGGTTGAACCATGTATATTGGCGTTTGGCAAAGCGCCGGGTATTGGTTTTGATATTTTCAACAGCTTCGTTGAGCGAACATTGTCGGTCAAAAAACGAAAACAATTCCCGATAACCCACTGTTTGTAAGGCATTCAGCTTACGGAAAGGCATGAGCTGCCGGGCTTCGATAAGCAATCCTGAAGCCAGCATTTTTTCCACTCGCTGCCCGATACGGTGGTAGACGATTTCTCGCTCGGCGGTCAATCCTACAGTAAGCACTTCATACGGACGGCTGATGGTGTTTTTTTTCAAAAAAGAAGAATACGGTTTGCCACTGGCGCGGCATACTTCCAGAGCACGGGTAAGGCGTTGCGGATTACAGGTGTCCATTCGCTCAAATTGAGCGGGGTCGGCAAGGCGTAATTCTTCTTGCAACGGGACGATTCCGTAAGTGTCAAGTTCCGCTTTGAGTTGCCGGCGTATCGCTTCGGGTACATCGGGAAATTCGTCCAATCCCCGCGTGAGTGCATCGGCGTACAGCCCGCTTCCGCCTACCATGATTACAGTGTCGTATTGCAGAAACAAACCGTCGAGCAGGGCAGAGGCTTCCCGCTCAAAATCACCCACCGAATACACCTCGTGGATGCTCTTATGCTGGATGAAATGATGCGGCACGGCAGCCAACTCTTCGGGCTCGGGAACAGCAGTGCCGATACGCATCTCTTGAAAAAACTGACGCGAATCGCATGAAATAATTTCTGTGCCTAAACCGATAGCCAATTCAATAGCCAAACGGGTTTTGCCAATTCCCGTAGGGCCTACGATGCTGATTAATGTTTTCATACGGCAAAGATAAGGGAAATAGTTTTAGTAGGGGATAGGGGATAGGGAATAGCCAAATAGCCAATAGGGAATAGCCATAATTAAAAAAATAGTAGCTTTGCAATTCAATATGCCATTATGGGAATCGTTTTCAAACAATCGTTGAAAAATATGTTGACCACTTACTTAGGGTTTGCTCTCGGGGCGGTCAATACATTATTTTTATTCACTTATTTCCTTTCCAAATCGGAATACGGATTGGTAGGGTACGTTACGTCAACCGCTACGATACTGTCGCCTGTGGTGGCATTTGGGGTGCACCATACATTTATCCGATTTCATTCCCGATACGATGATTCGGGTGAGCAGTCGCGGTTTCATTTCATGCTGTTATTACTTCCTTTACTGACGATTATCCCGATGACTTTCATAGGAATAGTGGCTTATGAAGCGTTGGTACGTTGGCTCTCGCGCGAAAACGAAATCGTGGGCGAGTACGTTTGGCTTATATTTATCACAGCGATCGCAATGGCATATTTTGAGATAGCGTATGCGTGGGCGAGAGTACATCTGCGTACCGTGGCGGGCAATTTCCTCAAAGAAGTATTCCACCGTGCGGGTGTGATGGCATTGCTTGGTATGATGTATCTTGAATGGATTGATTTTAAGCAACTTATGTACGGAATATTCATCGTATACTTTCTTCGAATGGTATTGATGTTGGCTTCGGCTTTTGTGGTATATCGACCTGTGTTGCGTATGGGATTTCCTACCGACCGTTTTGAAATATTGCGCTACAGTTTGTACATACTAGTATCGGGTTCGGTGGCTTCTTTGATGATTGATTTGGACAAATTTATGATAAACCAATATTTGCCTATCGGCGAAATAGCAGTGTACAACGTAGCTATATTTACGGCAACGGTCATTGCCATTCCGTATCGGGCTATGTATCAGATAGTCAGTCCGCTTACAGCGCAATATATCAACCAGCGGAAAGAAAGTGATTTGCATCGTTTGTACCACCAAAGCACGGTCAATATATATCTGATAAGTGTCATTATTTTTATATTGATAGTGAGTAACGCCACACAATTGTACCGCTTGTTGTCCGACGAATCGTATGCTGCGGGCATTAGCGTACTTATGATAGTGTCGGTGGTCAAGCTATCGGATGCGTTGGTTGGGATCAGCAATGCGATATTGTTCAATTCGGTGTATTACCGTACGATTTTGTACTTGGGAATCGGGCTGGTATTGGCAGGCATCGGGCTCAACAGTTGGCTTATTCCTATTTTCGGAATAAATGGGGCTGCCATAGCAACTCTTATCGCATTTTTATTTTACAACATATTGAAAATAATAGTTGTATACCAAAAATTCAAACTGCATCCGTTTTCTCCCGAAGTTCTCCGGACAAGTGTATTTGCAGTACTGATGCTATTGGTATTTATAGGGTTTGATTTTTCATTTCATCCATTGGTTAATATCGTATTGAAATCATTTAGTATATTGATAATTAGCTTTTTAGTGATTATTTACGGTCGATTATCGAATGATTTTTTAGAACGTTTCAGAAAAATTTTGAAGCTAAAAAAAGGCGATTGATATTTTTTGAAAACAAAGCGAATTCCATCATTTTTTAACAAATAAAAAAAGAAAAGAAACGGTCGTTATTCCGAAAAAAGATTTATTTTTGGCAAATGTTTAACTACGTATACTAATTATGAGAAGAATACTATGTACCATCCTGACAGTCATGCTGTTAGTAGCTTGTTCGGATGATGAGAAAATGATGATAGTAAAAGGCGAAGTAGAAGGACTCAAGCGGGGAAAGCTCTATTTGCAAAAGTATGACGGCGAAAAGTTAGTCAATTTGGATTCGATGACCGCCAAAGGCAATGGCAAATTTGAGTTCAAGTACAAATTGGAAAGTCCGGAGGTATTTTATCTTTACCTTGATTTAGGCAAGAAAGAGGGAACAGATTTTGGCGACCGATTGCTTTTTTTTGGCGAGCCGGGGGTTATTACGATCCGTAGTAAATATGAAATGTTTGACATCAACGCTTCTGTAACAGGTTCAAAATCAAACGGAACACTCACCGAATACCAAAAAATGATGCGCAAATTCGGCACTCGCAATATCGAACTTCTCGATGAGCAAGTCAAAGCTATGAAAAACGGAGAAATGGAAAAAGCAGATTCTATCCGTGCTTTATCCGAACGCAATACGCTACGCCGTTATCTGTTTTCGCTCAATTTTGCGTTGACACATTCCGACTCCTACGTATCGCCTTACATCGCTTTGACCGACGTGTACGATGCCAACGTAAAATACCTTGATTCGATACAAAAATCACTCACGCCGGAAGTCTCTGAATCCAAATACGGCAAAGAACTTAAAGAATTTATCGAAAAAATAAAAGAAGAAGAAAAGTAGGGGATGCCCACCCGATGCAAAAATCCGCAATAAATACTATTACGGATTTTTTTTTGCGAAAAAATTTTTCTGAAAGAAAATATTTACTATCTTTACGAATTAATTAAGAAACCTATTTTACCAACCCAATGATAGTCATGAAGAAGATTATATGTATCGTAGGGATTTTGTTTTTTTCGTATACCAAAGCTCAAGTAATCAAACCGTTTGAAGTACGCCAACAAGAAAACCTCAAAGGCGGACTTAGGATGATTGGCAATACTATCCTCAACACGCTTCCTACGCATGTTGCGTATAACGGGACTGAGACGAATGATATGCTTACGATGAATTACATTGATATTGACAATGATGCCAATACCTTTAGTTCGAGTGCCGCCTCTTTGTCATTGCCCAATAGCGATTGTGCCAAAATCCGTTATGCAGGCTTGTATTGGGGCGGAATGTACGACGCATCCGATGCTTCCAAAAATCAAATCAAATTCAAAATCCCTTCCGAAAGTTCGTACATCGACCTTACTGCCGATACGTATCTGTTTGATAATGCTACGGCTATGCAGAAATTTCCGTATCATCCGTATATGTGCTACAAAGATGTAACGTATTTGTTGAAAAACCAAATCGCTTCGGGCGAATATATCGTTGCCAATGTACGTGCTACCGAAACGACAACCCAAAAAATGTCAGGCGGAAATTCGGCAGGTTGGATGTTGGTCATCATCTACGAAGACCCCAACGAAACCGCCAAAAATATTACTACTTTCGACGGATATGCGAGCATAGACTACTATCTTCATGCCACCGATTTCGATATTGTTTTCAGTGGCTTTCGTACCCTGCCCGCCCCGTTGCCTGTCAAAGCCCGTATCGGCGTGGCTGCTATGGAAGGCGACAAACAAATAACGGGGGACAAACTCTATATAAAAAAGCCTGATAATACATTCGTAGAACTTTCAGATGCGATAAATCCTGCCAACAATTTTTTCAATAGTTCTATCAGTTACGACGGCGCTATGCAGAGCGGCCGCCGTCCTAATTCGTCCAATACGCTTGGCTGGGATATTGACTTGTTTTCTATCCCCAATGCCGGCAATGCTATTATCGAGAACGAACAAACATCGGCTACTATCAGGGCACATACCACGCAAGATAAATTTGACATTTATTTTACCGCGATGGAAGTCGAAATCATCGAGCCTCAAATCAGTTTGTTGAAAACCGTCGAAGACGCAGCAGGCAATATCCTGACCAATCAAAGCGTGCCTCCGGGAACAACGGTTTATTACGGTTTGGAATTTCAAAACATAGGTAATGATGATGCTACGGAGTTGATTATAAGCGATATACTTCCTGAGAATATAACTTTCGAATCTGCCATAGCGGTCGAAATTCCTACAGCAAGCGGCATTACATATAGCATCACTACCGAAAGCGAAGGGCAGACCGTATTGAAATTTCAAATACCTGATACGTTGGTGGCTTTAGGAGGAAACAAGCATAAAATCCGCTTTGCCGTAACACTCGATTCGGATTGTGATGCATTCGGAAAACCCTGCTCGGAAATCATTGCCAACAAAGCCCATTCTTTGTATAAAGGAATTCTCAACAACGCCATTATCAATGATGCGGGCAGCTATTCATCATTAGATAATTGCCAAATCGGGCTGCCCGAAAGCACTCTTTTTTACGCAGACCTCTCAGCCTGTCCGCCACATCAAGAAATCAGGGAAATACTCTGCGGCGAGAATATTCGCCTCACGGCTGCCGGTGGTTTTGATGCCTATATTTGGATGAATGGCCAAAATGAAACTATCGGTACGCATCAATCGGTAACCGTGGCTCAGGGCGGTTCGTACACCGTACTGAAAAAGACCGGCGGATGTACCGACCGAAAGGAAATCCATATCCTCGATGTCCTACAACGGCAAAGCGAAAATCCTTTGTTGCCACACGCAGGAACGGTATTCACATGCCTCGAAACACAAAAAAGTTTCCCGCAGATTTTTCTCTGCGGCACACAGGCTTCTGTAACGGTTTCCCTTTCGGAAATAGCTCACTTGCAGGATGTTACGCTCAATCGCTATACGGGCAATACCGCCATTGCTATCGATGGCCAATGTCCGCCCGATACAGCCGATTGGACTTTTGAAGGAAATCAAAAAACAGTAACCATCAGTACAGAAGGTATCTATCAGCTATTGCTCGGATTTGAAAATGGTTGCGTTGCCGATTATTATTTCAGGATACACACATCGCCCGTAAGCCCTACGATAACCACCGATGATATCCGTTGCCAAAATGGAACTATCACTGTAGAAAACGTTCCCGCAGGCTACGAATATGCCGTTAGAAACACTACAAGCGATGATGCCCTTACCTATCAAACAACCCATAAATTGCCGGTTTCCCAAGCCGGAACATACAATGTGTATATCCGGAAAATACAGCGGTTGCCCGAAGATTGCGTTATCGAGATACAAAATATTACGATTCGTAAATACGAATTGGCTATCCGCGAACTTCAAAAACAAAATGAAAGTTGCCAAAACGCCAATGACGGTAGTATTTTGGTAGAAATTGGTGATAATTCGGCACCGTACCAGTTGGATTTGCGCAATCATCGAACGGGAATTGTGCAAACAATCGGTACTATAAACGAGTCGGAGCAAACGGCCATCAACCAGTTGAGCCCTGCCGAATACACGATGACGGTAACGGACGATTACGGATGTTCTGTCCAATATCAATTTACCATCAATGCTGCATCATCTTTAGTTTTCAGAAGCGAAAGCCGTACACGTTGCGTTGATAACGTTTCGGTAACACAATTGGTCGTCAGTTTGGATGATACTTCTGTTGACGTATCACAATTGCAATATTCGATTGGTAATCAAGTTCAATTGCATACGCCAACTATCGAAAACGGGGTTCTTATCATTCCGCAAAATATCATTCCGATAGGCGAAACTCATTCGTTAACACTTCATTATCAAGGATGTACGTTTACCGATCTAGTTGCATTCAGCCATACATTGCCATTGCGTATGCAGCGTGTTTTCGACCCTACGCTCATCTCTGCGATACAGGTAAAAGCGTATGAAGGCGACGGGCGTTATACCTATTATTTTAACGGCATGCCGCAAGAAGAACCAACGTATTATTTGCGTTCGTTTGACGAAGGTTATACCGATCCTTTAGGAAACGCTGTCAAAACCATTCGTGTGCGTGTTGAAGACAGTAGCGGCTGTTATGTCGAAGCGGCATTCGAAGAAATATTTTACGACATTGTCATTCCCCGCTATTTTTCCCCCGATGGAGATGGCACCAACGATACTTGGCAAATAGGCAACGCATTGGGATATCCGCGTATGCGTATCCGTATTTTTGACCGTTTCGGAAGAACTATAACAACGCTCAGACCGGGCAATTCGTGGGATGGAACATTTAATAAGGCAAATTTGCCCGCCGGAGATTATTGGTACGAACTGAAATTTAACGAACGCAAAGACAGCCGTATATACGTAGGGCATTTTACGCTGTATAGATGATTTTTTTTTAGTTGAAAGTGG
>JAUNTM010000169.1 GCA_030538675.1 Capnocytophaga sp. | reverse complement strand
TGGCATCAACATCTGATATCCGCAAAGGACTTTGCATCCGTTTTAATAACGATATTTATAAAATCATTGAATTTCTTCATGTAAAACCGGGTAAAGGACCTGCTTTTGTGCGTACCAAACTTCGTAGTGTAACCACAGGAAAGGTTTTGGACAATACATTTTCGGCCGGACACAAGATAGAAGATGTACGTGTAGAAACTCGTACCTACCAGTATCTTTATCCGGAAGGAGATTTGTTTCACTTTATGAATGTGGAAGATTACAACCAAATCACACTACGGAAAGAAATGCTCGATAGTCCTGAATTGCTTAAAGAAGGTGAAAATGTGATGATTATATTCAATACTGAAGATGATTCGCCGCTTTCGGTAGATATGCCAACCCACGTGATTTTGGAAGTAACCCACGTAGAACCCGGCGTAAAAGGCAATACAGCGACCAACGCTACCAAACCTGCAACTGTGGAAACAGGGGCAAGCGTAAACGTACCGCTTTTCATCAACGAAGGCGATAAAATCAAAATCGAAACCGAAAAAGGAACGTATGTTGAAAGGATAAAAGAATAAATATAAGCTGTACAGGCAATTTTTATTTTTTTAAAACTCGTCCACTAAAAAAAGATAAGTACTAAACCCTAAAACCTTAGCCCTAACCCCTTAAAATGAAATTTCCACAAAAGCATACTTTAGAGCAGATTGCCCTTATTATCGGTGCAGAGTACGTAGGCGATGCTGACTTCCCTGTGTACGGGATGAATGAAATCCATGTAGTAGAATCGGGCGACATTGTATTTGTTGACCACCCGAAATATTATGACAAGGCTTTGCAATCGGCTGCAACCGTGGTGCTTATCAATAAAAGAGTGGAATGTCCGGAAGGAAAAGCCCTTCTTATTTCAGACGATCCTTTTCGGGATTTTAATAAACTGACGGCATTTTTCAAACCTTTTTTGGAAGCCGCTTCGGTAGTAGCTGCTTCGGCGGTGATTGGCAAAAATACGGTCATACAACCCGGAGCTTTTGTAGGAAATAATGCCAAAATAGGCGATAATTGTCTGATTCATGCCAATGTCGTTATCGGCGATGGGTGTGAAGTAGGCAATAATGTTATCATCCATGCAGGAACGGTGTTGGGTGGCGATGCGTTTTATTACAAAAAGCGTCCCGAAGGTTTCGATAAATTACTTTCGGGTGGCAACGTTGTTATTGAAGACGATGTGGAACTCGGGGCGTTATGCACCATCGACAGAGGAGTTACGGGAAGCACAACCATCAAAAAAGGTACGAAAATAGATAATCAGGTACACGTGGGACACGATACCGTCATCGGCGAAAAGTGCTTGATAGCCTCGCAAACAGGCATCGCAGGCTGTGTGGTTATCGAAGATGAAGTAACGCTTTGGGGGCAAGTCGGCGTAACGAGCGGTATTACCGTTGGTGCAAAGGCTGTAGTTTTGGCGCAATCGGGTGTGAGTAAAACGCTCAAAGGAGGACAAACCTACTTCGGTTCGCCTGCCGATGAGTTTAGAAAAAAATATAAAGAGTTGGCAGCCCTGAAAATATTGGCGACAAGCGTAGACAAATAGTATACAAGAGGTTAAATTTACTCACTTTAAGGCGAAAGGTATTGTTTATTTATACAAAAATAAATACATTTGCTGTCAATAACAAATAAAAAAATAAATTATGACAAGTAAAGTAGCTTCTATTATCGGTTACATCGGTATTCTCGGATGGTTGATTGCCTTTTTTGGAGGAAAAGAACAAAGAGATGATTTTTCAGTGTATCATCTAAAGCAAGGTCTTGGATTGGCCATAGTAAGTTTTGGTTTTATGATTTTGACACAAATTGTTGCGGCAATTTCGCCTGCTATTGGTTCTATTCTTTCGTTGGTTTCATTGGTTTTTTTGGTTTTTATGATTTTAGGAATCATCAATGCCAATAACGGAGTGAAAAAACCATTACCGCTTATCGGTGCTATGTTTGAGGATAAATTTGATTTTATCAAGTAAAATGTTTTTATATAATAAGAAAAACCACTCGTATGTATGAGTGGTTTTTTTTGTGAGGAT
>JAUNTM010000061.1 GCA_030538675.1 Capnocytophaga sp. | reverse complement strand
CCCTATCCCCTGTCCGCTATTCCCTATTTGCCTATTTCAAAAGTTTTTCCTGTACTTCGGGATTCATCGTCTGGTAGCTGTGCAAATGGCGGTTAAACTTTGATTTTCCTTGCGTAATGGAACGCAAAGAAGTGGCAAAACCGTACATTTCGGCTATCGGGACGAGGGCTTTTATCTGCTGGTATTGGTCGATGGTATCGATACCCGTGATGACGGCTCGGCGGGCTTGCAGGTCGGTCATCACATCGCCCATGACAGAACTGTCGCACAGCACTTCAAGCGTGTAAATGGGCTCCATGATTTTGGGAGCGGCATTGCGGAAAGCCTCGGCAAATCCGGCAGTGGCAGCCAGTTGGAAAGCAATATCGTTGGAATCCACAGGGTGCATTTTTCCGTCGAAAATACTGACTCTGAGGTCTTGGCAATACGAGCCCGTGAGCGGCCCGTCTTCCATTTTTTGCAAAATACCTTTTTTGATGGCACTGATAAACCGGGTGTCGATGCTGCCGCCCACAATACACCACAAAAAGTGCAGATATCCGCCCCAAGGCAGCTCGATAAGCTCTTCTTTACGGACAGAGAGGTCAGACGGAAGCGGCGCATCGGGTTGGTACGGTTCAATACGCAAATGTATTTCGGCAAACTGCCCTGCCCCACCCGACTGCTTTTTGTGGCGGTATTGGGCTTCGGCGGTGCGTGACACGGTTTCGCGGTACGGAATTTTCGGGCGGATAAGTTCCATATCAATGCCGTAAAGCGATTTGATGCGTTGCTTGACCACATCGAAGT
Organism: Capnocytophaga sp.; assembly: GCA_030538675.1. Lineage (GTDB taxonomy): Bacteria > Bacteroidota > Bacteroidia > Flavobacteriales > Flavobacteriaceae > Capnocytophaga. The sequence goes on along the minus strand of JAUNTM010000061.1, from coordinate 15,227 downwards.
GCATTTGTCCTTGTCCGTGAATGATGGTTTGCTTGAGTTCCGGCGAATATTGCAGGGTAAACGTCGGGTCTTCTTCTTGGATAATGTGCAGTGCGTTGGTCAGTTTTTCAAAATCGGATTTGGACGGTGGTGCGACTGCCATCCGGATTTTCATCTGCGGAAATTTGATTTTCCGTATCTGGAAATATTCGTGTCCCGCATCGTTGAGCGTATTGTTGGTGTGCGAATTTTTGAGTTTGATGGTAACGCCCAAATCGCCCGCCACGAGTTCATCAACAGCTTCACGGTTTTTTCCGTTGACGGTGTATATTTTATTGATGCGTTCCTCTTCGCTGTTCATCTGGTTGGTTAGTGTATCACCGGGTTTGACGATACCGCTGTACACTTTGAAGTAGCTAAGCTCACCGATTTGGGCTTCGTTCAGCGTTTTGTAAATAAATAAAGTCGTAGGCAGGTCGGCATTGCATTCAAGCGTACCGCCGCTTTCGAGAATCCGAGCCGGACGCTGCAAAGGCGACGGACAGATATCGCGAATGAAGCCCATCACACGTCCTGTGCCTTTGTTTTCAAGTGCCGACACGCAGAATACCGGCATGAAGTTCTGCTTGCCCATAGCGAGTTGCAAGCCTTTGGTAAGATCTTCTTCGCTGAGCGAGCCTTGTTCGAAATATTTTTCCATCAATCCGTCTTCTTCTTCGGCGGCGATCTCAACTAATTGATTATGAAGTGATTTAGCTCTTTCGAGAACTTCGGCAGGAATGGGTTCTTTTTTGGGTTTTCCGCCTTCTTTGTCAAAAGTATACATAACCATTCGTAACGTATCGACAATATGCGTAAAACCTTCTCCGTAAGGAAATTGCACTTCGATAACGCTTCTCCCGAAGATTTCTTTAATTTCTTGCAACGACTTCTCGAAATCGGCTTTTTCGTGGTCCATCTGGTTGATGACGAAGAGCGTAGGCGTTCCGAATTCCAAAATGTAATCTTTGTGCAATTCGTTTTCAACCTCTACGCCTTCTTTGGCATTGATGACCATTACGGCAGTATCCGCTACTTTGAGTCCTGAAATTGCCTCGCCGATAAAATCGTCAAAACCGGGAGTGTCAATCAGGTTGATTTTGATATTGTCCCAAATTACGTGCATCAGCGAACTGTAAATGCTGTGCTTTTTCAGTTTTTCCATCTCGTGGAAATCCGATACCGTATTGCCGGCATCAACGCTGCCAATCCGCCCGATTGCCCCCGATTCAAAGAGCATGGTTTCGGCTAATGAAGTTTTTCCGCATCCGGCGTGTCCCAACAAGACCGCATTCCGGATATTCCGTGTTGTGTATGCCATAAAGTGTTGTTTTTGAGTTATTAAAATACCCCATAAAGGTACAATTATTTTTTGAAAACAAAAACACTTTTATTTAGAAAATTTGACAATTTGACAATGTGGAAATTTGGAAATGACTGCTTACTCTTATGAATTTGGAAATTTGACAATTTAAAAATGATTGCTTACTCCTGCAGTGGTTAATTACGAAATTTCCAAATTTCCTGAGGAAGTCGCAAGTTCGTGTGAAAATACAAAGTCTGAGTGAGTCATTTCCAAATTTCCAAAGTACCTCATTTCTAAATTTCCAAATTAAAAATACCGTCGTCGCATAATTTTTACCCGGCGGATGACTTTCTGGCGGATAAGCTGGTGCAAATCCTTGTTTTTTACGGTTTTGGTATTGAAAATAAGTATCGGGAAGATGATTCCGAAGGCAAGTGACATCAGTATAAATCCGGCTTTAAGTCCGTTGTTCATCACATCGAGGAAGTACGGGAAATCTATCACTTCCTGCTCGCCTTTTGAAACGATTTTGATAAGTCCGATGATAAATTCGTAGCCAAACTTACCCGGAATCATATTGATGACTGCCGGCACGGTAAAAACAATCGGCGGGGTGTGTACGCGGTGGGCAAAATACAGTCCCAGCACACCCACCACCGATGCTCCGGCAAGCGATGCGATGACAACTTGTTCTGGAAGAATATAGTGCATCAGCAAATTCTTAGTTCCAAAACCGATAGCTCCCAACAACCCGACTACCCACAATGCTCTGCGGGGCGTGTTGAACAGAACGGCAAATCCTATCGAAACCAATATTGACCAAAGTATTTTCCCGATTATCTCAAACAGTAATTCCATATCCAAAAACATAAATTGACAAATAAAATCCTACGCCTATCATAAAGACGAGCATTACGCCCATCGCTACACGAGCCCATCCCGATACAATATGTCCCGATAAAATATCTAAAAATCCGTTCATCAGCGGTACGCCGGGGATAAGCCACAGTACGCAGGCGGTCAACGCTCCGTGATGGTCGTCAAGCCCTACCAAACGACAAAAATTGACCACCGATGCCGACACGAACGCTCCCACAAACCAACTTATATAATTGTTGTATTTGAGTTTCAGCACGAGTTTCCGAGCGTAAATCCCGATAAATGCCGCAGCGAACGCCACCAGAAATTCTATCTTCGTACCATCAAAAATCATTGCCAACGCTCCCGTAGCCAGTCCGATGAATAGAAATTTTACCCATTCGGGATATGAGTTCATCTGCTTGATGTCTTCCAATTCGGCACGGATATCGCCAAATGCCACTTTGTGTCCGGCAATTTCCCAAGTGAGAATACTTACTTCGGAAAGGATTGAATAATTGACGTGGTAATGCCCGATACGTTTGACCAACGTCCGTTTTTCGCCCGTTTGTTGTTTTTCAACGGTGAGGACAAGTGCCGAATGCGACACGAACTCTTCGACCTTAAACCCGAACGCTTCTGCAATCCGGGTCAGGTTTCGGACGGTGCGGGTGGTCGTTGCTCCGTTGGAAATCAGCACCACCGCCACTTCTGCCAGCAAGCCTGTCATTTCTGCCAAATTGGCTTCTGCAATAGCTGTTTTTGTTTTCATTTTCATAAAAAAACCGCAATTCGTTATGAAATGCGGTATAAATTCCCTCTAATCTCTGACTAATTTTTTGTATTTGATGCGTTTTGGTGTGGTATCGCCCAAACGTTTCTTTCTATTTTCTTCGTATTCCGAGAAACTTCCTTCAAAATAATACACTTGCGAATCGCCTTCAAATGCGAGAATGTGCGTACACACGCGGTCGAGAAACCAACGGTCGTGCGAGATGATAACGGCACAGCCGGCAAAGTTTTCCAAACCTTCTTCCAACGCACGTAATGTATTGATATCCAAATCATTAGTAGGCTCGTCAAGAAGCAAAACGTTGCCTTCTTCTTTGAGTGTCATCGCCAAATGCAGACGGTTGCGTTCGCCACCCGAAAGTGCCGACACCTTTTTATTTTGCTCGCTCCCGCTGAAATTAAAACGGCTGAGATACGCTCTGGAATTGACCTGCCGTCCGCCCATCATCACCAAATCCTGCCCGTCGGCGAAGTTTTCCCAAATGGATTTTTCGGGGTCGATATCTTTGTGCGACTGGTCAACGTAAGCGATTTTAACGGTATCTCCGATAGAAAATTCGCCTTTGTCGGCGGTTTGTTCTTTCATTATCATCTTGAAAATGGTGGATTTTCCGGCACCGTTCGGTCCGATAATCCCCACGATGCCCGCTTGCGGAAGTACGAAATTGAGGTCATCATACAGCACTTTTTCACCGAAAGCTTTCGCTACGCCTTTCGCTTCAATCACGTGCGTACCAAGTCGGGGACCGTTCGGAATGTAGATTTCGAGTTTTTCTTCGAGCTGTTTTTGGTCTTCGCTAAGCAATCGGTCGTAGTTTTTCAAACGTGCTTTTTGCTTGGCTTGCCGTCCTTTTGCTCCCTGTCGCACCCAATCAAGTTCGCGTTCGAGGACTTTTTGGTGTTTGGAAGCCGTTTTTTGTTCTTGGGCAAGGCGTTTTGATTTTTGGTCGAGCCACGAAGAATAATTTCCTTTCCAAGGAATGCCCTCTCCCCTATCGAGTTCCAAAATCCAGCCTGCCACATTATCAAGGAAATAGCGGTCGTGCGTTACTGCGATGACCGTTCCTGCGTATTGTTGCAAATGTTGTTCAAGCCACAACACCGATTCGGCATCGAGGTGGTTGGTAGGTTCGTCAAGTAGCAGAACATCAGGCTGTTGCAAAAGAAGACGGCAGAGTGCCACCCGTCGGCGTTCGCCTCCCGAAAGTACTTTAATAGGTGTATCGCCGTCGGGGGTGCGAAGAGCGTCCATCGCGATTTCGAGTTTGGTGTCGATTTCCCAACCGCCTTGTGCATCTATTTTGTCTTGCAGTTCTGCCTGTTTGTCCATCAGTTTCTGCATTTTGTCGGCATCTTCATAGACTTCGGGCAGACCGAACATATCGTTGATTTTGTTAAATTCGTCTAAAACGGAAATGATTTCCGCTGCTCCCTCACGGACGATTTCGATAACCGTCTTATTTTCATCGAGTTGCGGTTCTTGCTCCAAGTAGCCGACCGTGTAGCCGGGAGCAAAAACAACGTCGCCTTGGTGGTTTTTGTCCACCCCGGCAATAATCCGCAGTAGCGATGATTTTCCCGAACCGTTGAGACCGAGAATTCCGATTTTCGCTCCGTAAAAGAAACTTAAATAAATATCTTTAAGCACTTGCTTGTTCGCCGAAGAATAGGTCTTGCTGACCTTCGACATCGAAAAAATTACTTTCTTATCGTCTGACATTTTTATTTTCTTTGCTATAGTATTCTTTTTCTAATACGAATTTCTCAATAATGCCCATGAAAACACGTCCACGGCATTATTGAGAAAATATAATATACTTTTTATCCGGTTGGGGCGGATAAATTATTTTGCTTCGACGGCTTTATTGGCTTTTCTGCTCATTTCCATGGAGATAGCCGAACGCTCGAATTTGATTTTTCCCGCAAGGGTTTCTATCACACAGCTTTCTTCCGTAAGTTCTACGATTTTGCCGTGCATACCGCTTTTGGTAATTACTTTATCGCCTCGCTTGAGTTCTCGGTTAAATTCTTTTTCTTGACGACTGCGCTTCATCTGCGGACGAATCATCAGAAAATAAATCACGGCAAACATCAAGATAAAAGGTCCAAATTGATTTAATACTTCCATTTTTTTTGATTTGTTTTTTGGTTTGTTATAGATTACATCAGGCCTCTGCCTGTCTTTTTTAGTTCATTTTTTTCTTTCAATTCTTTTACCAGCGAGTCGAGTATCCCGTTGATGAAAATACTGCTCTTGTCGGTGGAATATTCTTTGGCAATTTCGAGATATTCGTTGAGCGTAACTTTCACAGGAATAGAGGGAAACCTCAAAAATTCGCATATTGCCATTTTCAAGATGATAGCATCAATGACGGCGATACGGTCTTTGTCCCAATTGGATGTTTTATTATTGATGTATTGTTGCCATTTCTCATCATTGAGGGTAACTTTTTTGAGCAAATCCGATGCAAAAACTCTGTCATCTTCATTTTTATACATCTTTGGGATGAAGAATTTGTCGTGATTAGCGGGCTCTATTTTCTTAAATAATTTCAATAAAAATGTATTGACTATCGGCAAATCATCGGTCCATGTAAGGTTAAAATCTTCGATGTATTCGTACAGTTTTTCGTCTTCGGCAATAATTTCTTTAAAAACAGCTATAAAAAACTCTCTGTCTTGCTCGAAGTCGCTTTTTCCCGATTTCATGTACGTTGAGTACAACTCGCTTTCTACAATATTTTTGTAGATAATTTTGACGTATTCGCTGTCGAGATTCCAGCGGTACATGCCCGCATCGCTGATGGCTTGGTCTAAGGCTTGGTTATCGGCTATCAGGCAAAAGATGCGGTTGTCCGCGAATTTTCGGTTAGGATTTTTCTCTTCGGTAGTCGCCAAATATTTTTTTTGAGCGATTTGGATTTGACGATTGGCAGTTTCGTGTATTTCTTTGAAAAGAGCCATCATCAATAGGTAGAGATGTTGCATATTGCCGATACTTTGCTGTAAGAATTTGATTTCTCTGTCCAAATCCTGACTATGTCCTTGGTTCAAGGCGTAGACCGACTGCATGACTTTTACTCTGATGTGTCTTCGGGTAAGCATAATTTAAGAACTGTATGAATATTTTTGCGGTTGTCCGTTATTATTAGCTTGCAAAAATAGAATATTTATACCGATGTACGAAATTTTTTTTGCTTTTTTGTTCTGATAAACAGACAAAGCTACCTTTATATATATGGTAGCTTTGCAAATACGGGTTTAATCCCGGTTTTATTTGGATTTTCCTTGATTGGCAACACTGTTGATAGCGGCTGCTATGGCTTCTTGGTCACCGAGATAGTAACTCTTGATGGGCTTGAGGTCAGCATCCAGTTCGTATACGAGCGGTACGCCTGTCGGGATGTTGAGTTTGAGTATTTCGGCTTCGCTAAGGCTGTCAAGGTATTGTACGAGCGAACGCAAACTATTACCGTGTGCCGCGATGACTACGTTTTTACCGCTTTTGATAGCTGGCGCGATGTCGCTATGCCACAATGGCAACATGCGGTCGTAACAATCTTTAAGGCTTTCGCCTGCTGTTTTATCCGACGGATTAAGGCCGTTGTAACGGCGGTCATGCGATGGGTGGCGTGAGTCATTCTCTTCAATAAGGGGCGGCTGTACGTCATACGAACGACGCCATAGCAACACTTGGTCTTCTCCGTATTTTTCGGCTGTTTCGGCTTTGTTAAGCCCTTGCAAAGCTCCGTAGCTTTTCTCGTTCAAACGCCAATTTTTGTAAGTCGGCACCCACAAAGCTCCCATTTCTTCCAAAGCGTAATTGAGGGTTTTGATAGCTCTTTTCAATACTGAGGTGTAGGCTACGTCAAAATTAAACCCTTCCTTGATAAGAACACGTCCTGCTCCGCGAGCTTCTTCAACACCTTGTGCAGTAAGGTCAACATCTTCCCAACCTGTAAACAGATTGAGTTTGTTCCATTCACTCTGTCCGTGACGAAGTAATACTAATTTGTACATGATAAATTATTATGATTTTGATTGTTATCTAATAAAATGGCAGACTCTTTGTCCGCAACCCTACAAAGATATGAAAAAAATAATTTACGCTACACTTTCCAAGACCGTATTTTTATTTTCTTAACTTCGGCTGTTTGAATTTGTTTCCAGAGGATTTATTTTCTGTCGAAAGGTTTTAGCAAAACATTGCTCACTTGTCCAAAACCAATCCTTACTTGTTCATTTTTACAATATCCTTTGATAGTAACCACATCATTATCAGTGATATAAGTACGTTGAGAGCCGTCATTGAGCGTAATGGGTTGTTGTCCCCCTTGCGTGATTTCAAACAGTGAGGCCTTACTTTCCGGTGTTTTTCCCGATATGGCACCACTCGCCATCAGGTCGCCACTATTTACCTTGCATCCGCTGACGGTATGGTGTGCGAGTTGTTGTGCCATCGTCCAAAACATTTCTTGATAATTCGTCTTGGACAAAGCTGTCGTGTTGTCTTTGGGGGTTGTCAGATACACCTCAAGGCGTATATCATAAGTGTAATTGTTTTTTTTACGCAAATAGGCGGGTAGTTCTACATTCTGTTTTTCTTTTTTGACACGGAAAGGTCTGAGGGCATCGAGAGTAACAATCCAAGGCGAAATAGACGAAGCAAAATTTTTCCCTAAAAACGAACCGGGCTGTGTATATTCCCATTTCTGAATATCGCGAGCACTCCAATTATTGAATAATACCATTCCAAAAATGTAATCTTCGGCTTGTTCTATGGAAATACTTTCGCCCAATATGTTGGCATCGGTGGTAATAAATGCTGTTTCAAGTTCAAAATCGACTTCTTCCGATGGTAATAACTCGAGTTTTTTACCCCCTTTGGGCAATATTTGTCCGTACGGACGATGAATGCCAATCCCTGAAGGAACAATCGACGAACTTCGCCCATGATACCCCAACGGAAAATGAAGTGCAGCGGTAAATTCCGCTTTTTGCGAACTCGCTTGCAAAAGCGTTTTCATGTAGTTTTCTTGGTCTTGGGCAGAATAAAAATCAGTAAAATCACCAACATGCACGGGCAGTTGCATTTCTATTTCATCCAAATCAAAAAGAACGGCTTTGCAGTGGTTGTGATTATCCCGCAAAACGGCATTGTCGGCACTGAATATTTGTGCAATACGCTGACGTACCAAACGCCATGTCTTGCTTCCGTCGGAAATAAAATCGTTGAGGCTGTCCTGCAAAAAAATATCATCCGTGAGCGGTATTCCTTCAAAATATCCCAACTGATGCAATGCTCCCAAATCAATAGCTGTATCGCCAATGCGTGTGCCTATGGTAACGACATCATCGGGCGTGAGGAATACTCCAAACGGGATATTTTGAATTGGAAAATCGGAATTGTCCGCGACCTCTATCCATGATTTGAGGCTTGTAGATATCAGTATTTCAGGCATTTGTAATCTATATAATGAATTGATACTTATTCTTTGAGCAAACAAATATATTATATAATCAATAAACACAAAACCTTTGCGGTATTTTTTTTTTTTGAAACCAAATATGAATCGTATTTTTTTATTTCTTTTCCCTTAATAATTTGTGAAAAATAACCTAAAATCAAACGGATATTAAAATGCAATGCTTAAATCTTCGTATATTTGCCACCAAAATATAAAAAATCATTTTATGAAAAAGATTGTTTTTATCTTCATGGCTATTGCCTTGGCTTCGTGCGGTTCGTCCAAAGTGTCAAAACCGCAAGAAACACGCATCGCCAACAAACAAATTAAAGGAGAATGGACGCTTGCGTCAGTAACTCACAACCAAACGGGTAAATTTGACATTACGCTACTGAATGACACCTCAAAAGAGTGCTTCGAAGGTAGCCAGTGGAAGTTCGTTCCCAACAATAACCGAGGTACGTACACCATTACTTCCAGTGGCTGTTCGGTAGGCGAACGCTACTTCGTATTCGTTGTGCAAGAAGTGAACAAAGCTTCCGGTTACTACGATTTTTTGCTCAAGCCTACGAACGAAAAATACCAATCGGAAAGAAATCAAGGCGTCCGTTTGCAACTTGTGTATCTTTCGGATACTCAAATGACTTGGGAACAAACAGCACAGGTGGACGGTAAACCTTTTGTCATCACTATGAATTTCGTTAAATAATCTCAAAACTTAAATATCTTCAAAATAATGAAAAAATTATCTATTGTATTGCTTTCGGCAATCATCATGGTAGGTTGTGATACTTACAATAATTCAAATAAAACGCAACGCGGTGCCGTTATCGGAGTTGCAGGCGGTGCATTACTTGGGGCTATCCTCGGTAATAATGTTGGCGGTGGCGGCAACAGCGAAGTTGGGGCTGTACTAGGGGCTGCTATTGGTGGTGCTGCCGGTGCTGTCATCGGGAACCAGATGGATAAACAAGCCAAAAAAATAGAAGAAGAAATACCCGGTGCTGAAGTAAAACGCGTTGATGACGGTATCATCGTTACCTTTGACGAAAACAGCGGTGTGTATTTCGATACCAACAAATCGGATGTGAATGCTGCCTCGCAAGCTACACTCAACAAACTCGTAAGTGTACTACAAGAATATCCTGAAACTAACGTAGTGGTTGTAGGGCATACCGACAGCACAGGAAGCGATACTTACAATATGACCCTTTCGGAAAAAAGAGCCAAATCGGTAACGAACTATTTTATACAAAAAGGACTTACCGCTTCCCGATTCACAACGCAATGGTTCGGCGAATCACAGCCCGAATACGATAACGCTACTCCTGAAGGACGTGCTAAAAACCGCCGTGTAAATGTGGTTATCGTTCCTAACGAAACCATGAAAGCACAAGCAGAACAGCAAGCAAATCAGTAATTAATTTGCTTGTTACAATGCGAAAAAGGCTGTTCAAATATTCTTGAACAGCCTTTTTGACTTTGGTATTGCCCGGTTACTTTTCCAACGGATGTCCGTAGAATCTCTCGTAGCAGTCTTTGTATTTTTGTATAATAACCCTTCGTTTGAGTTTGAGCGTTGGTGTTAAATGCCCGGCATCGATACTCCACTCTTCGGGAGTTAGTTCAAATACTTTTATTTGCTCCCATTTGCCTAAGTTTTTGTTTACTTCTTCGATTTCCTCACCGATACGAGCGATCACTTTGTCATCTTTCACGACTTCTTCTTTGGTTTTGCCAAGTTTGATTTTATGACGTTTTGCCCATTCTTTTACAAATTCAAAATTAATTTGCACAAAAGCCCCGGGCATTTTTTCGCCTTCACCAATCACCATTGCTTGCTCGATAAATCGTGATTGTTTAAGCAAATTCTCAATCATTTGCGGGGCTACGTATTTCCCTCCTGAGGTTTTGAAAATTTCTTTTTTGCGGTCGGTGATTTTCAAAAAATTATCCGCATCCAACTCCCCTATATCACCCGTATGGAAATAACCATCGGTCATCACTTCGGCAGTAAGTTCAGGGTTTTTGTAGTAGCCCATCATTACATTCGGGCCTTTGCAGAGGATTTCGCCATCTTCGGCAATTTTCACATCGAGATTGACAATAGGCTTGCCTACCGTTCCTATTTTCCAATATCCGCCACTCACCCGATTGACCGCGATTACGGGCGAGGTTTCGGTAAGTCCGTAGCCTTCCATGATAGGAATATCAGCGGCAGCAAATATCCGTGCCAACCGGGGCTGCAACGGTGCACTTCCCGATACCATTAGTACCAATTCGTTGCCGAGAGCTTCCCTCCATTTGCTAAAAATAAGCTTGCGGGCAATAGCGAGCTGAACTCCGTACCACCAACCGTTGGCTTTGTAGGGCTTGTATTGGAATCCTAAATCAACTGCCCAAAAGAATAATTTTTTCTTTATGCCTGTCAATTCCGTGCCTTTGGTGTAAATTTTGTCATACACTTTTTCGACCAAGCGGGGAACAACCGTCATCAAATGCGGTTTTACTTCTTTGATATTGTCGCCCATTTTGTCGATGGACTCAGCAAAGTGCGTGCGAATACTATTATATTGGTATAAATACGTGAGCATTCTCTCAAAAATATGGCATACAGGCAAAAAACTCAAACAGCGTGAACCTATAGAAATCGGGACACGGTCACCGCAGTCAATGACGTTTGAAAGGATATTTCGGTGCGAAAGCATCACGCCTTTGGGGCGGGCTGTTGTCCCCGAAGTATAAATAATCGTAGCCAAATCATCGGGTTTGATGAGGGTTTTAGCGGCTTCTACTTCACTTTGGTTGCTTTCGTCTTTACCCAAATCCAATATTTCTTGCCAATTCTTAGCGTTTGCCACCTGATCAAACGTATAAATCGCTTTGAGCATAGGCAATTTATCCTTAATGGAATTGATTTTTTGGAATAATTCGCCGTCCGACACAAAGCAATAATGACATTCGGCATGGTTCAATATATATTCGTAATCTTCCAATGAAATGGTCGGATACACAGGCACATTTTGAGCTCCGAGTTGCAGAATTCCCATATCAAGAATATGCCATTCGGTGCGGTTATTAGTTGAAATTACAGCAATTTTATCATCTTTCTTCACGCCCAATCGCAATAATCCGCGACTCATGGCATTGAATTTTGCTATATATTCATCGGTAGAGGTTTTTATCCACTGTCCGTCATATTTCGTAACAAAAGCATCTTCCAGCGGAAAATTACTTTTTTGTCTGTAAGGAATGTCAAATAAGCGAGTTACATTTTCCATATTCGTTTCATTGTGTTAGATTAATACCGCAAAATACAAAAAAATAGAGATATGCAACCATTTTGATTTATTTTTCTATCAAAAAAATAAAAATTTCTTCTTTAAAAACAACTAAAACATTGATTGTCAATACTTTAATAAATAAAACTTTAACATAGTATATAAACTCGTTGTGTATTCAAAATTTTGACATAGAGAAAGTGCAAAATATTGAGGCTTTTTTTACCTTGAATCTCACCAATAGAAGCAAGCTAAAAATGAAAAAACAGCAAACCATTACAGTTTGCTGCTTCCCCAATTTTTAACTATGAAAAAATTAAATTTTCGGAATTTTCAAGACTTGTCCTATTTGGATAAGGTCTGGATTTTTCAAAATATCTGTATTGGCTTTGAATATTTCGTTGTATTTTGCAGCTGCTTCATAGTATTTAGCCGCAATTTTGCCGAGAGTTTCGCCTTTTTGTACGGTATGATATGCATATACTGAATCATCGGATACACGGATGTCAGCTTTGATATCAGCAGGTTTTTCGCCACCAATAGCTTTGATTTTATCCCAATATATGTTTTTCTCGTATTGGGTATTTACCTCGCCTTTTACATAGAGAGCGTCTTCTTTCTCTTCTACGCTTACATTTTTCATACCGAGTTCGGTACCGAAATTCAACAGTGAACTGTACTTGTCTTTAATACTCATTGTAATTTGATTTAAAAATTAATTTCGAGGCTAAAGGTACGCATTACTTTTGGTTAACACATCTATTTTAAGAAAAATTTCTCATTTTTATTTGTAGAAAAACTTACAATCCGTTCGTTTTTCTTTTTCTTAACGATTTGTTTACCATTATAATACACTCGCATTCCTGCCGGCAAGAGCACTTTGCACTCCCCTCCCACTCCCGATATGATTTCGGCTTGCTGTAATACGCCTTTGTCCCATCGGGCTGAGACTTCAAATCCTTGCCGGGCTTTCATTCCTTTGTACGAGCCTTCTTGCCAATCATCAGATGAAGGTAATGCAGGAAGTATGCGGATGACATTATCTTGCCCGTGACTTTGTAATAGCATCTCGGCAATACCTGCGACACCACCGAAATTACCATCGATTTGGAAAGGCGGATGTGCACAAAACAAATTAGGATACGTACCGCCTCCGCGTTGCCCGGAATTTGGCAAAACAGGCGTAAGTAGCTGTTTGAGCAATGTAAGTGCATGATTGCCATCGCCTAATCGAGCCCAGAAATTGATTTTCCAAGCTTTTGACCAACCTGTTCCGCCATCGCCCCGCTGTATAAGTGTATTGCGGGATGCGGTTGCCAATTCGGGGGTGTCCCAAGGCGTTATCTCATCATACGGATGCAGCCCGTAGAGGTGCGACACGTGGCGGTGGGTGGGTTCGGCATCCTCCCAATCGTGGTACCACTCATTGAGGTCGCCATTTTTACCTATCCGATTGGGAACGGTACGGTTGATGATTTCTTGCCAATGCCGGCGCTTATCCGCATCTACGCCGAGCAATTCTGAGGCTTGCAGCGTGTTGCCTATAAGTTCGCGTATTATCTGCATGTCCATCGTAGGTGCCATGGCTGTTGTTCCTATTTGGCGTTTGCCGTCTTTGAGCGTAGGCATCACATACGCATTTTCGGGTGAGTTGGACGGTGCTGTTACCAAATATCCCGTTTCGGGGTCTTCGATAAGCATCGTTTCAAAAAAACGTGTCCCTTCTTTGAGCACATCGTAATATTGGCGTAAGAAATTCAAATCTTTCGTAAACAAATAATGTTCCCAGATATGTTCGCAGAGCCAAGCCCCTCCCGTGAGCGTTGATCCCCATACCGCGCCCTCGCCCGGCGAAGTGAAAAACCAAGGATTGCTTACCACATGAGCTACCCAACCATCGGCATTGTAATACGCTTTGGCGGTCTTGCGTCCGTTGGGAACAAGATTGCTTGTAAAGCGATGTAAAGGTTCTGCCAAATCGGCCAAATTGGTGGGCTGTGCTAACCAATAATTCATTTGTAAATTGATATTCAAATGATAATCACCATTCCAAGGGGTTTGGTATTCTTCTGCCCACAAGCCTTGCAAATTGGCCGGCAATAATCCTTCACGCGATGACGAGATGAGCAAATAGCGTCCGAAATTGTAATATAATACAGGTAATTCCGAATCGTTTCCGCCTTCGGCATAATGCTGTAAACGGTCTAAAGTCGGTATGCCTTGTGCAACCCTATTTTTGTTCATATACAGACGATTACGCTCGAAATAGCGCCCATACGTCTTACTGCTTTCCTCCATCGCCACAACTACCGGCTGGCGAAGCGTTGCCGACAAATACGCATCGGCTTTGGCTACTATATCTTCGGACGTAAGTGTGCCGTCCGAATGGTTGTAGTTGGTCGCCGCACTGATTTTTATCACAAGTTGTGTAACTCCGTCAAGCTCAAGCGATGCGTCGGTAACTTGTGCCGTTCCATTGGCCGTTATTTCGGCAATCGTAGCAAAGCGCATTCCTTCGAGGTCTTCGTTGGGCAGTGTTCCCTGCATGAGTATTCGTCCGGCGGTATAGGTTACAGCGGCGTTTTCTTTACGATAAAGCGATACGCCAAGCGGTATGGGACGGCTACTTTCTATTTTTATCCAAATAATGTCATTGTTGAAATCGGCAAAAACAGTTTGATGTACCGAGTAGTTTTCTCGGTCAAAAGTAGTTTGAGCCACCGCTTTTTCTATATCAAGCACGCGTTGGTAATTGGCTACTGGCGTTTGTGTTTTCCAATCGAGATGTAAATTGCCGAGTATCTGATACGCTCCGTAATGGCAGTTGGCGCCCGTACCGTAGCAAGTACCTTTGCCTTTGGCTACAAAATGCTTTTGAAGTATCGCTTGTGCTTCGAGATTACGGCCTTCGAGCAACAGCGATTGTATTTCTTTGAGATAGGTGTGCGCTTCGGGGTCATCGGCTTCCTGATGCCCTCCTGACCAAAGCGAAATCTCGTTGAGGACAATGTTCTCGATGTCGGTTTTCCCGAAAACCATTGCTCCGAGCCGTCCGTTGCCTACGGGTAAACTTTCCGTGAAATGCGATGCCGGGCGGTCAAATACCAACGAAATATCGGATGGCTGTGTCCATGCCGTGGCAATACTGCAACCGCATAGGACGAATGAAAAAATTTGACGTAACATATATAGTATGGTGTTGGTTAATTATCGTGCTAAGATACGCTTTTTTTTTATATTTTATTTTTCTATCCCGCTATTTGGGTCAAACACCCGAAAAACTTGTATTTTCGGGTGTTTGACCTGCCCAACGTAAAACGTTGGGCTGAAATAAGCCAGCCTTTCAGGCTTGGCAAACAGGACATTTTCTAATGGCTATTCCATTACCCAGCGTAAAACGTCGGGCTGAAATAAGCCAGCCTTTCAGGCTTGGCAAGCGGTATGTTTTTTAATGGCTATTCCATTACCCAGCGTAAAACGTCGGGCTGAAATAAGCCAGCCTTT
>JAUNTM010000060.1 GCA_030538675.1 Capnocytophaga sp. | reverse complement strand
TTTCTTATTTTCAAATTTCAAATCGTAGAGCAAACCATTCGGTCATTGCCGTTGAGGTCTTTTTTTAGTTCCGATTGAAACCCTTTATTTTGGAGCATTGCAAGAGTTTCGTTTCCTAAATATTGGTTGATTTCAAAGAAAAGTTTTCCGTTTTTTGTGAGATGATTTTTTGCCAAATCGGCTATTTTTTCGTAAAACAACAACGGATTTTCATCACTGACGAAAAGGGCAAGATGCGGTTCGTGATGGAGTACATTATTTTTTATTTCGGATTTTTCCGTTTCCCGAACGTACGGCGGATTGGAAACAATAATGTCGTAACTTATTGGTAATTCGGTTGATGTAAGAATGTTTTGTTGAACAAAATGAATTTTCACATCATTTTCCAACGCATTTTTTCGGGCGGTTTCAAGGGCTTTTTCAGAAATATCGATAGCGGTTACTTTAATTTCAGGAAATTTTTTAGCTATCGAAATTGCAATACAACCACTTCCCGTACCGATGTCGAGCAATCGGAAAGGCTGGTTTTCAGGAATATTTTTGCAAATCCACGACACTAATTCTTCGGTTTCCTGTCGGGGGATTAGTACGTTTTCGTTGACAAAAAAACGATTACCATAAAAGATTGTTTCACCCAAAACATATTGCAATGGAGTGCCTGAAACTAATTCATTGACAGTAGCTTGTAGTTTTTTTTCGATTTCTTCGGAAATTTCAAATTCAGTTTGCATAAGGATTTCTATTTTGGATAATCCCGCAAAATGTTCAAGCAAAATGAAATAAAAAGTTTGAATTTCTTCCTGCGGATAGTTTCCTGCAAGCGAATTGGAAAGATATTTTTTAAAATTAATTAAATTCATTTGATTATTTTTGCGGTACGGAGGCAGAGATAATTTGAAAATTTGGCAATTTGAAAATGCCACTCAGGCGGTAATTTGGAAATATAAACATACGCAATCGCATTTTCAAATTTCCAAATCATCTCATTTTCAAATTGTCAAATTACTTTTTAGTCAATTCTGCAAAAAGCTGTTCCAAATCTTTGTGTCTGTGATTCATTTGCATGATTTTCAATCCATTAGCATTGGCGAAGTCAAAAACTACAGAACGCTTATCTGCTTCGGTATCAAAAGTTAGCAAATATAAAAATTCATGAATGTTTTCCACCGATTTTACGGACGGAATGGAACGTAGTAATCGTTCTTCTACACGTAAGTCAAATGCTACTTCAATAACTTGCTCTTTGTTTTGCAGGTCTTTAAGAGGTTTGTCAAGTACGATAGTTCCTTTATGGAGTACGATAACCCGCTGGCAAACCGCCTGAATTTCCTGCATGATATGCGATGACAGTAATATCGTCTTCTCTTTTCCTAATTCTTTGATAATGTGGCGTATTTCAGCCAATTGGTTGGGGTCAAGCCCTGTTGTGGGTTCATCCAAAATAAGAATTTCGGGGTCGTGAACGAGAGCTGCCGCAAGTCCCACCCGCTGTCGATACCCTTTTGAAAGTTGTCCGATACGCTTGTGCGATTGTTCTTGCAATCCGACAATTTGGAGCACTTCATCAATCCTACTTTTGGGGACACCGCCATTGAGTTCCGACATAAATTTCAGATATTCAAGCACATACATTTCCAAATACAAAGGGTTGTTTTCGGGCAGATACCCGATTTTTTTGCGGGCCGTAACGGTATTAGCAGTCATCGCAATGCCGTCAATGCTAATTGTTCCTTGCGTCGGTATGAGTCCGCCTGTAATCATTTTCATAGTGGTGGATTTTCCAGCTCCATTAGGCCCCAGAAAACCTGTAATTTCGCCTTTGCGAAGTTCAAAACTAATAGCATTGACGGCTGTTTGGTTTCCGTATTGCTTTGTAAGTTGCTTTATTTCGACTGACATACATTCATATTTTTTTCAAAAATACACTTTTCGCGAGAATATAACAATCGTAAAACAAAATATTTTCATATAAAGACGGTTGAAAATAGTATTTTTTTCTTAAATAGCGAAAATAATTACATTTTTTACTATCTTGTTTGTTTTTTGTAATTTATATTTCGATATTTGCCAACTCTTGTAGTAAATTATTCTGACTTTCCGTGCTATATATTATATGGAGTAGGTTATTTACGGATAAAGTATTACTTTTAGAGCATTGTTTTTTCTTTTGAAAAGCTACCAATTGACTGTAAAATCATTTTAAAAATAAATAGTTATATACATGAAATCAAACATCTTAGGGTATCCCCGTATAGGCGAAAAACGAGAGTTGAAGAAAGCAAATGAAGCTTTTTGGGCAGGCAAAACCACTGCCGAAGAATTGTTGCAAACCGCTGCCGACATTCGTCTTCATAACTGGAAATTACAGCAAACTGCCGGTGCAGACTTTATCCCATCCAATGATTTTTCACTGTACGACCAAGTACTCGATGCTTCGTTTAGTTTCGATGCCATTCCTGCGCGTTACGAAGCCGTAAAATCAAAATCGGAATTGGAGCTTTATTTTGCCCTTGCCCGCGGCTATCAAAAAGACGGCATCGACATCACGGCGATGGAAATGACCAAATGGTTCGACACGAATTACCATTACATCGTTCCTGAATTTACTAAAAACCAAGTATTTGCACTTCGCAAGAATCCTGCATTGGAATATTACAACGAAGCAAAATCGAAAGGAATCGAAACCAAACCTGTGCTGATTGGACCTGTTACCTATTTATTGTTAGGGAAAGAAAAAGAAAGCGGTTTCCACCGTCTTGACCTTATCGGGAAATTGCTTCCGGTATATCACCAAATCTTGCAACAGCTTGCCGATGCCGGTGCAACGTGGATTCAGATTGATGAGCCGTGCCTTGCCCTCGACTTAGAACCGCAAGCCAAAGAAGCGTATAAGGCTGTCTATAAAGAACTTAGCAATAAATTTCCACAGTTAAAATTTGTTTTGACAACGTATTTCGATGCGTTGGGCGACAATACCGAATTGGCACTTTCGTTGCCGTCGGCGGCTTTGCACGTGGATTTGGTGCGTGCTCCGCAGCAATTGGAAGCGGTTCTTGAGAAATTCCCCGAAGGGAAAATCCTTTCGCTTGGTGTGGTTAACGGACGCAATATCTGGAAAAACGATTTTGAAAAATCACTTTCGCTTATCCAAAAAGCCCAAAAATCACTCGGAAACGACCGCCTTTGGGTGGCTTCGTCTTGCTCGTTGCTCCACTCGCCTTGCAACCTCGAACACGAAAATAACGAGAAAGTCCTTACTGCCGAAATCAAACAATGGCTGGCGTTCGCCAAACAAAAAGTAACCGAAATCACTGCCTTGAAAGCCATCGCTACCGATGCGGTAACTCCTGAAATCCAGGTACTTTTCGACGAAAATAAAAAAGCGGCGGCAAACAAAAAATCATCATCGCTCATTCACGACAACGCCGTAAAAGAGCGTCTGGCGAAAATTACCGACAAAGATGCCGACCGGTTAAATCCGTTTGCAAAGCGTAAAGACTTGCAACACAAAGCGTTAAATCTTCCGTTGTTCCCTACGACAACGATTGGTTCGTTCCCGCAAACGACTGAAGTCCGCAGTTGGCGAGCCAAATTCAAAAAAGGCGAACTCACTCAGGCTGAGTACGATGCACTTCTTGAAAAAGAAATCGAAGAATCTATCCGTTTCCAAGAAGAAGCCCAAATTGACGTGCTTGTCCACGGAGAATTTGAACGTAACGATATGGTGGAATATTTTGGCGAACAGCTCAAAGGATTTGTGTTTACCAAATTCGGTTGGGTACAAAGTTACGGTTCGCGTTGCGTAAAACCTCCGATTATTTTTGGTGATGTTTCACGCCCGACCCCGATGACGGTTCGTTGGTCGGAATTTGCACAATCGCTCACGAAAGTTCCCGTAAAAGGAATGCTTACCGGTCCGGTTACGATTTTGCAATGGTCGTTCGTTCGTGATGACCAACCGCGTTCGCAAACGTGTACGCAAATCGCACTGGCTATCCGCGACGAAGTGGTTGACCTCGAAAAAGCTGGTATCAAAGTTATCCAAATTGACGAACCGGCTATCCGCGAAGGGCTTCCGCTCCGCAAAAAAGACTGGGCGGCGTACCTTGATTGGGCGGTGAAAGCATTCCGTAT
Organism: Capnocytophaga sp.; assembly: GCA_030538675.1. Lineage (GTDB taxonomy): Bacteria > Bacteroidota > Bacteroidia > Flavobacteriales > Flavobacteriaceae > Capnocytophaga. The sequence continues at coordinate 11,921 of JAUNTM010000060.1, read as the reverse complement.
TTCGGCGGCCGGCGTACAGGACGAAACGCAAATCCATACGCACATGTGCTACTCGGAGTTCAACGACATCATCTCGAACATCGCCGATATGGATGCCGACGTGATTACGATTGAATGCTCGCGTTCGCAAATGGAACTTCTCGATGTGTTTGCCGACTTCAAATATCCGAACGAAATCGGACCGGGCGTGTACGATATTCACTCGCCACGTGTGCCGTCAATCGACGAAATGGTCGCTTTGATGGAAAAAGCCGAAGCCGTTATCCCGAAAGAACAACTCTGGATTAACCCCGACTGCGGACTCAAAACCCGCCATTGGGAAGAAACCAAAGCCGCACTCATCGCGATGGTAGATACCGCTAAAGCTCTGAGAGAGAAGTATTAATAGACTAATTTATTTACAAAAATAAGCTGTCCGCAAAAGGGCAGCTTTTTTTTGTTTTCAGGAGAAAAATCGGAATGGAAAATTCTTGTTTTTATTCTCAGTCGTTATGATTAAAAAGAGTCGGTTTCTTGAAAAAAATCAAAATAAAAGTGCGTAATTTGCAATACTAAAAATACCATACAACGGGAAAAATAATCTAAAATCAGTACTATGTTTATCTCACGAAAATTAACAAGATTCGTCCTTTGGAGTTGGTTTTGGCGAACATCATTGCTTACGCTTTCGTTTAATGCTTTTATAGCGACCTGTTATTCAATGGGTTGGATTACTTTGTCATTACCTTGGTTGCCTGTTTCTGTGATAGGTACAGCGGTGGCATTTTTTGTTGGTTTTAAAAATAATCAAGCCTATGACCGTATGTGGGAAGCCCGAAAAATCTGGGGAGGTATCGTCAATGACAGCCGTACGTTTGCAATGTTGGTTGGGAGTTTTATTACGCCCAAAAACGGATTTACGGAAAAAGAGGTCGAAATAGTCAAAAAAAAATTGATTTACCGTCATATCGGTTGGCTTTACACGCATCGCTGGCAACTGTTAGAACCTACCAGGTGGGAACAAGTTTTAGGCGGTGGCTTTACCCAAAAAAGTGCCGAGCGCCACATCCGCAAACACGGATTGGGGACAGTAGACGATGTAACCATTGACGATGTGCGGGCGTATTTGGGTGATGAAGAATTTGACCAATATAGGGTGTGTAAGAATATGGCAACGCAGCTCATCAACCGCCAATCCAAAGACATTATGGCATTGTATGAAAAAGGTGTCATCAATGATTTTCAGCAGATGCAATTGGAAAATGTATTGCGAACATTCTACGAATTGCAAGGTAGAAACGAGCGTATCAAAAAATTTCCATTTCCGAGAGATTATTCGAGTATGAGTGCCGCTTTTGTTACGATTTTCGTTTGTTTATTTCCTTTTAGCCTTATTCCCGAATTGATGCTTGTGAGCAATCTGGGACAATGGATAAGCATCCCGATAGCGAGTATCATCAGTCTGGTGTACATCGTGATGGAACAATTGGGCGATTATCACGAAAATCCGTTTATGGGAACGCCACACGCCATGCCGATGCTTTCCATGTGTCGCACCATAGAGATTGACATGCGGGAAATGATAGGCGAAACCGACCTTCCTCCCGCTATTTCTCCTGTGGAAAGTGTGTTGATGTAAAAGAAAACAAGCTGTCGGATTTCAATCTGCCAAGCTGCTTTGTAAGTGTAATTCTTTGTATATTTGTCATCAAAATAATATTTTTTAAATTGTAAAAATAGAAATACCAACCATTTATGAAAAAAATAATCTATTACATTTTTTGCCTATCTGTAGGGATTGCCAATGCTCAAGATAGCAAAACAGTCAGCGTTTTTGAAGATGTTCTTATTAATTTTTCAGAAGAGAATCAAGTTCCTACGGATGTCATTCGTTTGCAAAGCGGTCGGCTTTTGATAAAAAAAGTACACGTTCCCGAATACAAAAAAGGAACAGATGTGCATATTAATGTAACGGTGCGTTCCAATGGTGACCCTTGGGACAAATCGGGTTCGTGCTTCGTGTTCAAAAACGAACATACCATCAATATGATTAAAGTCGCTCAAGGGCAGCAAGAACTTCCTGAAGAAAGCGGAATATCAGGTGATTACAGAGGAATCAAAGCCGTATCGTCGTATGATTTGCCTGTGGAAGTATTGCGTTTTATGACGCCGTTTGGTGTGGGCTATTTCAGTGATGAAGAGCGTACGCCGCGCATCCGTTACAGCCGTCCTGTATATATTCCCGAATGGGAAAAAGAAGTAACATGGACGCAAGATGTTTCTCAGTTAGAATCATTGCTCACGGGGACTTTTTACATCGGAATATGGATAGACACATGGACGGACAAAGGCTATACTGCCGATGTTTCGCTTACGTATTCGGGCAGACCGCGAGCCAAACAAATCGTAACACCGCTCATCAATACTTTATATTATGTAAACGGACAAAAAATCCCTGACCTTTTTGCACGGACAACGCTCACACACCAAATAGACCTTACTAAAGAGCTTAAAAATGCATCGCTGTACTACATCACGACGGGGCATGGCGGACACAGAGGCGGTGACGAATTCATCAAAATAAATAATTCCGTACGTTTTGACGGACGTAAAGTATTGGATTTCATCCCTTGGCGTGATGATTGTGCTTCGTTCCGCAGGTTCAATCCGTCGTCGGGCGTGTGGTCAAAGCAAGATACTGCCATGGTTTATAATGACAAATTCGAACGTGTCAAAAAAGTCGTTGAAGAACGATTGGCTTCGTCCGATTTGTCGCGTTCCAATTGGTGTCCAGGTTCAAAAGTCGTCCCTGAAACAGCGCATCTGGGTACTTTACAAAAAGGAAAACACAATCTCGAAATTATCATTCCTGCTACCAGCAACACAGGAGACCAACAAAATCACTGGTTGGTATCAAGTTATTTGGTTTCTGATAAATAAATTTTACCCCAAACATTTCATTATAAAAAACAAATCTATGGATATTTTCGAAATACTCAAGCCTGAAATCATTGCAATATGCGGGAGTGAAAGCGACAGAACCGGCAAACTACAAGCGCTCTGCGATTTGCTCCGAAACCGTGTGGAATACTATAATTGGGTGGGATTCTATTTTGCTGACCACGAAAGCAAAACGCTACATCTTGGCGCTTTTGCAGGCGATGATACCGACCATAAAATTATTCCTTTCGGGAAAGGCATTTGCGGACAAGTGGCGGTATCGAACCAAAATTTTGTCGTTCCCGATGTATCGGCTCAGGACAATTACATCGCTTGCAGCCTGACCGTCAAGTCCGAAATCGTAATTCCGTTATTTGTGAATGGTACGAATATCGGGCAGATTGACATCGACTCGCACACCCCCGACCCTTTTACGGAAGCCGACGAACGTTTTTTGGAATTCGTAAACAGTGAAGTAGCCCGGCTTTTCTAAAAATATCCGCTTGAAAACTACTGTAAAATAGCGTATCTTTGCCCCGAAAAAAACATTCAATCACAAACCTAAAAATCAATTCAGCCAATGAAAAAAGCAAACGTCGGCATCGTGCAGATGACCTGTACTAAAGATAAAAACGAAAACCTGCAAAAAGCCATAACCAAAACTCGTGAAGCCGCCGCAAAAGGAGCTCAAATCGTGTGTTTGCAAGAGCTTTTCACGTCGCTATACTTCTGTGATGTAGAGGATTACGATAATTTCGCTTTGGCGGAAGCCATTCCCGGACCTTCCACCGATGCCCTCAGCGAAGTAGCGAAAGAACTCGGTGTGGTCATCATCGCATCGCTGTTTGAAAAACGCACGCAAGGGCTGTACCACAACACCACCGCCGTCATCGATGCCGATGGTGCGTATCTTGGCAAATACCGCAAAATGCACATTCCCGACGACCCTGCCTTCTACGAAAAATTCTACTTCACCCCCGGCGACCTCGGTTATAAAGTGTTCAAAACCAAATTTGCCACCATCGGTGTGCTGATTTGTTGGGACCAATGGTATCCTGAAGCAGCCCGCATCACCTCACTTATGGGAGCGGAAATTCTCTTTTACCCAACGGCTATCGGGTGGGCAACCTCGCAAGACGAAGCCACCAACAAAGAGCAATACGATGCTTGGCAAACTATCCAACGTAGCCACGCCGTTGCCAACGGTGTTCACGTAGTAAGCGTAAACAGAGTAGGTTACGAACAAAACGGCGCGATGAAATTCTGGGGCGGTTCGTTCGTTGCCAATCCGCTTGGGCGGTTGCTCTATTTGGCGTCGCACGATGAGGAAGAAGTACACGTGCAAGAACTCGATTTGGACAAAACCGACCATTTCCGTACGCATTGGCCCTTCCTCCGTGACCGCCGTATCGACTCGTACCAGCCGATTACAAAACGGTTTTTAGACGAATAAATCTTATATCTGATAAATCCGTATCTTTGCTAAAATAAAACCCAAACAAGCATGGAAGTAACTGTTAAAATAGACCGTAGAAACAAGCAAGCCGCACCTCTTATTGAGCTGTTGCGTACCTTTTCGTTTGTAAAAATAACAGATGAATATGTTGAAAACAGTAAAATAAAATCGAAGAAAGAAAATGAGGAAAAATTCAAACCTTTTACAATGGAGGAATTTAATGCTAGAATTGCCCGTTCTCTTGAAGATTCTGAAAATGGTAATCTCACAGAAATCAATGATTTAATTAAGGAAATTGAAGAATGGGACTGACAATATTTTGGACTAATTTTGCAAAGCGTGAATTGAAAAATATTTATGCCTATCATAAAAGATTTGTTTCAATTAGAGTTGCTAAAAAAATGGTATCCGAAATAACGAATGAAGCCAAAAAATTATCAAAACAATCTGAAATAGGGCAAATTGAAAAATCATTATATGATAATCCGAAACAATTCAGATATTTGGTTTATGGAAATTATAAAATTCTTTATTTGGAAAATAACAATTTAAAACGAATTGAAATAATTGATGTTTTCGATTGCAGACAAAATCCAATAAAAATCAAACGAGGTAAATAAAATTCTCATATCTGTTTTTAATTCGAAATACATTATGAATGCTATAATCAATGTAACAAAAACTCCAAAATCACAAGGGTATTATTTCCCTGCCGAATTTGCACCACAGGAAGCTATTTGGCTGAGTTGGCCTCATAAAGAGGCTTCGTGGCCTGGAAAATTGGAAGCAATTTATCCATATTATGCACAATTTGTTAAAGAAATTGCCCTTTCGCAAAAAGTCTGTATCAATGTTACTGGTGAGGAAATGAAAAGTTTTGCCGTTTCACATCTTGAAAAAGCAAACGCAGATATGGCGCAAGTGGAATTTTATTTCAACCCGACCAACGATGCGTGGTGTCGCGACCACGGACCGGCATTCCTCATAAACCCCAATGCCGAAACGAAAAAAGTTATCGTGGATTGGGATTACAACGCTTGGGGCGATAAATATCCGCCGTATGACCTTGATGATGTAATTCCTACAAGAATAGGAAACGAACTCGGCATTCCTGTTTTTCATCCCGGAATTGTGATGGAAGGCGGTTCGGTTGAGTTCAACGGTCGCGGTACGGTGCTGACTTCCAAGTCGTGCTTGCTGAATCCGAACCGTAATCCGCATCTCAACCAAGCTCAAATTGAGCAATATCTGCGTGATTATTACGGTGTGGAACAGGTTCTTTGGGTCGATGACGGCATTGTCGGCGATGATACGGACGGACACATCGACGATACGGTACGGTTTGTTAATGAAAATACGGTACTGACCGTCGTGGAGGACAATCCCGAAGATGAAAATTACGAAATTCTTCAAAAAAACCTTCAGCAATTGAAAGAAATGCAATTACTTGACGGTTCGCCACTTAATATCATTGAACTGCCGATGCCCGGCCCCGTTATCTGGGAAGAACAACGATTACCGGCTTCGTATGCCAATTTTTTAATCACAAACAAATCAGTTATTGTGCCGACTTTCCGTTGTGAAAAAGATGCAAAAGCATTGGAAATCATACAGAAATGCTTTCCCAGCCGTAAAGTCGTGGGGATTGATTCTACCGAAATTATTTGGGGATTGGGCAGTTTTCACTGTTTGAGTCAGCAAGAACCAAAGGTATAACGTGAGTTCGATGTAACAAGTTATTGATTATTAGCATCTTATTTTCGCGGGAACCCTCACCCCCAACCCCTAACACTTCCTCGCTTTCGCTCACATAAGGGAGAGGGGAGAAAAAGCACAATGCTATCCGAGTGGCTCCCCTCTCCTTTGGAGAGGGGTTGGGGGTGAGGAAAATTAAAGCGTTGATTTACAATGTTTTCTTATATCGAACTCACGTGAAATTACGTTTTTTACTTTTCTTCGAATTTTTTAAACGTTACTCGATATGCTTTTGGGCTTTGTATGACGAACGCACTAACGCACCGCTTTCTACGTGGCGGAAACCGAGTTCTTTGCCGATGGTTTCATATTTTTTGAACTCGTCGGGGGTGATGAAGCGTTTTACAGGCAGGTGTTTTTTGGAAGGTTGCAAATATTGCCCAATGGTTACAACATCAACGTTGGCTTCTTTTAGGTCGTGAAGGGTTTCGATGACTTCGTTTTCCTGCTCCCCAAGTCCGAGCATAATCCCTGATTTGGTGCGGTTTGCACCGTTTTCTTTAAGATATTTTAGCACGCCCAAGCTGCGGTCGTATTTTGCTTGTATGCGGACTTCACGCGTGAGTCGTCTTACAGTTTCCATATTGTGTGAAATGACTTCGGGGGCAACCCCCAGAATGCGGTCGATATTACGTTCAACACCTTGAAAATCAGGGATAAGCGTTTCCATCGTTGTGCCGGGACTCATGCGGCGGACTGCCTTGACGGTTTCTGCCCAGATGATGCTTCCCATATCTTTGAGGTCATCTCTATCTACCGATGTGATGACGGCGTGCTTGATGTTCATCAGCTTGATGGAACGGGCTACTTTCTCGGGTTCTTCCCAATCGAGCGACTCGGGGCGCCCTGTTTTCACACCGCAAAATCCGCACGAGCGGGTGCAGATATTACCCAAAATCATGAACGTTGCCGTGCCTTCGCCCCAGCATTCGCCCATATTGGGGCAACTTCCGGAAGTACATATCGTGTTGAGTTTGTACTTATCGACTAAATTCCGAAGTTCTGTATATTTTTTTCCGGTGGGCAATTTTACCCGAATCCATTTGGGTTTGCCAGCTGGTGGAAATACGTTTTTATCTATTGCGATGGCTTCTGTACTCATTTTTTATTATATTGGAACTACAAAAATACTACTTTTTTTATAATTTGACAATTTGGAAGTTTGGCAATGATGCTAAATTTGCTTCTAATTCTATTTTTTGTCAGACAACAATAATCTTAAATGTTCCTTTTCGGCATTTATTTTGCAGATTACTTTTTGTGATATTTCTGACAAAAAAAGATGATTTAAACATTTATTTTTAGTACATTTGTAGGGTGAAACAATATACAAAACTTTTTTACATTTCATTTTTCAACTTAAAATAAATTTATCTTTATGAAAAAAATTTTTTGGGTGATGACCATAGGACTTGCTACGGTAGCCTGCAAACAAACAAAAAAAGAACAAAACAAAGATGTTGAAACGCCTGAAACTAATGTCGTTGATATGCATGCAGCACAAAATGCATTGGACTGGTCTGGAGATTATTTTGGGGTAATACCGTGTGCTTCGTGCCCGGGAATTAATACGTATATTCGCATTAGCGATGATGGTACATACGAAAAAAACACCCAATACCGAGAAGAAAAAGACGGCTTTGATACTGAAAAAGGAAAATTTACTTGGTCTGATGACGGCTCGGCCATAACGCTAAGCGACGAATCTCTTTACAGAGTTGGCGAAGGCGAGCTTGTCATGTTGGATGCTGATGGACAAATGATTAAAGGTGAATTGGCAGAGGCTTATGTCCTTAAAAAAGTAATTCTCTCGGGCGAAGGTGTTTATCCGATTACTTATACGGGCGATGATAAAAAAACATATACGATAGTTTACAATACGACTACCCAAATACCAATTGTTACGCTACAATCTGAAAATCAAAAAAATACAATTCTTTTCCAAACAGAAGCATGGGCTAAGGGCGGTGTGTACGAAAATAAAAATGCACAACTAACGTCAAAATCAAAAAAAGCGACACTAAATATTGACGGTAAAAAAATAAAATTAACCGAAACTAAATAATCGTAATCATTGTTCAGAAAAGGGCAGAATTATTTTCTGTCCTTTTTGTTGTCATAAACATTCAGATCACTCGCAATACAGAGCGTTTTACCCAGCCTGTTTTGCCATCGGCGAGGCGGATTTTGACCCATTCATTAAGATTTTCTAATAATCCTACTTTTGTGCCTTGGTGCAATATAAAGGCTTCGGTACTGTACGTATTGGGTTCGGTATAGACACGCACAGTATTGTCAAAAAGTATCGCAAACTCTTGGCTGTCAATGTTTTTTTTATGAAAATCTGCTATGAAATACGTTCCGATACTTCCCAATAAACTAATTCCCATTGCGGTAAAAAATATCCGTTTGAGCATCGTTTGTTGGAAGAAATAATACAATAAAAAGAAAATTACAAACAAAAAAACGCCTATTATGGGAAATAATTGCCATATATGTATTGTAAACCAAGAAGTTATACTATCCGAAACTCTTTTGAGCCAAGTCTGAGGAAGTGGTGTAATCACATCAATAGTCATTTGCTGGGCAAACGACAAATTGTTGCGTACATCCTCATCTTCAGGGTTTAATTTTAATGCTTTTTCGTAGTAATAAATACTTTCGGGCAACTGATTGAGTTTGTAATGTGCATTCGCCAAGTTGTAATACAACGATGAGGATTCATATCCTGATTGTATTATTTTTTGATACTCCCCAATCGCAGTCTGGTAGTTACCCGTGTTGTAATTTTCGGTTGCTTTATCGAACAAAACTCTCTGTGTATCTGATGATTGTGCGACAGCAGATACCGGAAAACAGCTCCATACAATGCATAAAATATATAATAGACGGCTCATGTGCTTTATTTTTTGATTTTTATATTTTTTTGCAAATCATTTTTGAAACCTGAAAAACCTATCGGCGCACTCCTTTTTTGATTTGTTTGTCCAAATCCGAAAGTATTGTAACGGCTCGCTGGTAATCATTTTCCATGGATGATGGCGTATGAGTGGAATAGCGGGCCATTTCACAGTTGCCAAGCAAGGTGATGAATTCGTTGACGGATTGTTCTTTTACGTGTTTTTGTTGCAAAAGTTCCATGATTTTTTCTTTACTAAGCTCTGAAGTTTCTATTTTCAATTTGGCTTTCAGATAGTTATGCAATGCACGCTCCAAGGCTTCGTAAAACGTATTTTGGTCGTTGAGTTTCCGTTTGGCATCGCCGAGATATTTTTTAGCCAGACGGTTGGCTTGCCGTATGCGATTCCCTTCGAGGTCGCCTTCGCGTAATTTTTTAGCTCTCCAAGTCAATACCACTATCGGAATGATGAGTAACGGTAAGAACAACCACAAATAATACGCTGTACTTCCGAAGAAAAGAGGTTGGTTTATCGGTTGTAAATTCGGCGTAAGCTGTAAAAATCGGAATTGTTTGCCTTGTGTTTGTACCGATTGGCGGCTGACATAGGCATCTGCAGATTGCGAATTTACGGTTCCTTCCGTTACATCGATAAGCAATTCGTTGGATTGTATGCTGTGATACGTGCTTGTCGTTGGGTCAAAATACGAAAATGACACCGATGGCACGGGATATTTGCCTTTATACTGCGGCACTACGGTATAGCTCTGAGTAATATTCCCTTTCATCCCGCTCAGGCTCGTACTGATTTGGTCGGTCTGTTCGGGATCGTACACTTCCAATGACGACGGAAATGTAAGTTTCGGAATATCAAATAGTTTCAGATTTCCTTCACCGTTGATTTCTACTTTGGCCTGTAGCGATTCACCACCTTTAAGTTCTGATTTGGAAGTCGTTACATCAAAAGTGAATTTTCCAACCGCTCCCGTAAAATTATCGGGCTTGCCTTGTTCGGGTAGCGGGCGTACCTGCAGGTTACGTTTGCCTGCAACCACTCGTTTGCTCGCTTGGGTTACCAGCGGGCGCCCGAAAAAATCGCGCTGTTGGGTAGGAACTTGCAACAACAAGTCTAATGTAAGTGCTTCAAGCTCAATAGTTCCCGACTTTTGCGGATATAGCACCACTTGCTTCACCACAATACAGCGGAAGCTTTTTCCTTGGTACGTACATTCCTCTATTTCATAGCGCTGTATCGGTAATTCATGATTCCAAAAGTCGGGATATTTAGGATTAGTAACCATTTTCAAGTCGCTCAATCCCACCTGGCTTCCTATATAAAGGCGGTATATTATGCTGATGCCTTCATTGATATATGGATTGGTTTTGGAAATCTCGGCTACCAGAAAAATATTGTCATCCACAATATCGTCGGCTGTTTTGTCCATTGAAGGATTGCTAACAGCCTCGCCTACAGTGATTTTGATAGGATTCGTCTTGTATATTTTCCCATTGATTTCGATGCTTGCAGCTCCTATCGTAAAATTACCCTTGGCAGTAGGTTGCAATACAAAACCATACGATTTGGAAAAACTCCGCACTCCATTGATAATAGAGCGCGATACCGATTGGGTGGGTCCCATCACTACCTCAAATCCTTCAAACGACGGTGGCACGAAGTTGTCTCCATCTTCATTCATCTCAAAATCAATACGGATACGCTCATTGACCCCAAGACGGTTTTTACTCACTTCGGCAGTGAATTTTACCGCATCTTGGGCAACAGACGCTCCGTGGGTGAGCAATCCGATGAATACTATAATAAGTTGTTTCAAATGAGAAATTCTCATAGTGTTATAGGCATTGTAAAACGGTGTGCAAATATATACCATCCATAGTAAGAAACCAATTTTTATTCCTCTAAAGGTTACCAATCTTTCTCCGACCGCACCGGTTTTCCGGGGATTTTCTGTGCGTTAATTTTCTCTTGTACTTTTCTCTCTTCGTTGTTCATCGCTTCGAGTATTCGTTCTATTTGCTTGGGCGATAATCCCGACGGACGTTTTTCCCCTTGTCCATCGTCATTTTGTTTCTGGTCATTACTGTTTTCGTTAGGCTCTTTTTGGTCATTACCCTGCTCAGTATCTTGATTTTCTTTGTTGTCGCCTTGCTCTTTTTGGTCGTTATCGCCTTTATCCTGATTATCTTTGTTATCGCCCTTATCTTGATTATCCTGATTTTGGTTTTGATCTTGATTATCTTGGTTTTGATTGTCCTGATTATCTTGGTTTTGATCTTGATTATCTTGGTTTTGTGGCGGATTTTTCTTGAGCATATCTTGAGCAACAGCAAGATTGTAACGCGTTTCTTCGTCGGTGGGGTCATTGCGCAATGCCTCTTTGTAAGCCTCTACTGCTTTGTCATAGGCTTTAACCTGCATCATCACATTGCCGAGATTGTGCATTGCTTTGTGTTTTTCGGCAGACGTTGCATTTTCGGTTATAGCAGCATTTTTGTACCGTAATAACGCCTCTCCATAGCTTTGTTGCTGATAGTGCGTATTACCGAGATTGTATTGGGCCGTATTGTTATTTTTGTTTTCCGATATAGCTTTCCGATATGCCATTTCGGCTTGTACAGGCTTTTTGTCCGACAAAGCTTCGTTCGCACGGAATGTGTATTTATCCGAAAGGTCAAGCGATTTTTGTAATGCTTCTTTGTCTTGTGCCATAAGAAGCGTTACAGAAAAAAAAGCTGAGATATATAGTATTCGTTTCATATTCTTTTAGGTAGTTTGATTGCCTTTGGTGTTGGCTGTTGTTCGATATTGTTTGACTGTGTTGTTTGCTGTTGTTCGATATTGTTTGATTGCTTTTGGCGTTTGATGTTGTTCGA
>JAUNTM010000059.1 GCA_030538675.1 Capnocytophaga sp. | reverse complement strand
AATTAGACAATTTGAAAATTTGGCAATTTGAAAATGCCATTTCGATATTTCCTTAATATAAAATACATAAGAGTAAGCAATCATTTCCAAATTTTCAAATTGCCTCATTCCCAAATTAATCTACAATAACTTCATCAAAGAACATCCACGCATCGCCGCCGTTGGGGGCATTTTTCAGGTTTACGGCATCGATTTTGATGTAGCGGGCGGTTTGTTTTCCGATAGAAATTTCAAAATCCGAAAGGGTTGCATACCCATTCTTTTTAAATTCGTTTTTTAACTGTCCTGCTTTACGGAATGTTTTTCCGTCGTCGGAAAGTGATACGGTAATTTCTTTCGGAAGAAAAATACCTTGTCCTTGATTTTCCATAACACCTATATATATGGTGTTGATTTCGGTGGGATTTTCCATATCGATGGTAAACGAAGCGTCATCTACCAACCACGCAAGCCACTGTTTGTCGTGGAAATTTTTCGTTCCCCGCACGATGTTGGTCAGCGTGGCTTCCTGTTGTCCTTCGTAACTTTTGTGGTAACGGTTGGCAAACGTTACGGGTTTTCCGGCGGCTTTGTGGAAACGGACGGTATTTTCCGAAACGTGTCCGAACGGTTTTCCGTTTTTGAATACCGCCGCCGAAATTTTTTCGGTATTGCTGATGATTATGGGTTCGGTGTATTTTCGGGCTTGACTGTTAATATCTTCATTGCCAAATACATATCGAATATCGGCATTCGGGTATTCACTGCTGATGTGGATTTCCACGTTGCCGTCTGCCGTAACTTTTTCAGAAAATTGCACTTGATACATTGATTTTGCATAATTGATGCCCATCAAGTCAAAACGCTCAAAAAGCTGTTCGGTACGACGGACAAAATCTTCCCAATTCCGTAATTTTTCGTCTGTCCACATCGCTTCCGACAAGGCGAAAAGACGCGGAAAAATCATATATTGCGAATGACTTTCGGTCGTAACATATTCTGAAAAAAGCGTTCCCTCGCCACCGAGAATGTGTTTCCTCTGGGCTTCGTCCATCTCATCGGTATAAGGACTGAAGGTGTAAATTTTGCTCAACAGATTGTTGCCGCCGATAGTAATCGGTTCAATATCGGGATTGCCTTGATATTGGTCGAGATAGCAATATTCGCCCGGCGTCATAATCACGTCATTGCCTAATTTCGAGGCTTTTACACCGCCTTCGTGACCTCGCCAGCTCATCGCTACGGCATTCTGGGAAAGATTGTCTTCCACGATTTCGTCCCAACCGACCAGCCTTCGTCCGTTGGCATCGAGGAATTTTTCAATACGGTTGATAAAATACGTTTGCAGGGCGTGTTCGTCTTTCAATCCGTGTTCTTTCATTCGTTTTTGGCATTTCGGGCATTTTTTCCACTCGGTTTTGGTGGCTTCATCACCGCCGATATGGATAAATTTCGAAGGAAACAACGTCATCACTTCTGTTAAAACATCTTCCAAAAATGTGAAAGTCTGCTCATTTCCGGCACAATAGATGTCGGTAATCGGCCATACGCCCCCCGACGGCACACCGATTGGTTTTTGATGACACGAAAGCTCGGGATATGAAGCCAACGCACTCATCACGTGGGCTGGCATTTCAATTTCGGGCATTACTTCGATGCCTCGCAAGTGGGCATACGCTACAATATCACGAATATCGTCTTGCGTGTAAAATCCGCCGTAAGTGCCTTTTTCGTTGGGGTCGTTTACATCGCGAGCGTCCCAGTGTTTGTCTTCTTGGTCAACCCGCCACGCCCCGACTTCGGTCAGTTTCGGATATTTTTTTATTTCGATTCGCCACCCTTGGTCGTCCACCAAATGCAGGTGTAACACGTTCATTTTCAGGAGTGACATTGCATCAATCGTTTTGTAAATGTATTCTTTTTCAAAAAAATGACGCACCACGTCGAGCATCAGTCCCCGCCACGCAAACTGCGGTTGGTCGTTGATTTTTAGGGCAGGCACCGTCCAACGTATGTTTGTTTTTTGTCGGTTTTCGATTTCTTTCGGAAGCAATAATCTGAGCGACTGTACGGCGTACAAATATCCTTGAAAATCAGCTGCTTTCACGGTTATTTTATCCGAAGAAATATCCAAAAAATAGGCTTCGGGAGCGAGCGTTTCGTCTTTCAGAAAAATGATAGCATTTTTTTCGGTGTTTTTTTCTGATTTTTGGAGTGAAAATCCTGCTGCTTTTTCAAATTTTTCATTGAGAAGATGTATGGCATTTTCTTGGGGTTCATCGGTGGTAACGAAAACGGTTTGGCTGTCAAACTCAAAAAAACCGTCCGTCCGTTCCAGCGATTGCGGCTCCGGAATAATGGCAATTTCTTGGGGTCTGGGTGTGTACAGAGTTGTATTATTACAAGCTGTCAGGCACAAAGCGGATACAATCAAAAAACTAATTTTCTGCAACATGGCGGTAAATGGTTGTTAATAAAAGTGCAAGATACGAAATAATTTGAAAATGTAGATGAATTATTTTTCGTGTATAAAAAATGGTGCCTCGATAAGCGTATTGTCTTGTTTTTCAGACTGTAAGGCATAATTAAACCCTTCTCGTAAGCAATACGCCCCGACCTCGCCTTTTTTATTCAAAGCGATAAATCCTACTTGCAAGTGTTCGAGCTCGGGTGAATTTTGATACATTTTATAAATTCGTTGTGTGATTTCTTCGCAGGCTTGTTGTGGTGATTTTCCTTGGCGCATCAATTCAACAACCATGGCACTACCCGCCACACGGATGACAGCTTCTCCCATGCCCGTTGCAGCAGCGGCACCCACTTCATTGTCCAAGAAAAGTCCTGCTCCAATGATGGGCGAATCGCCTATGCGTCCTTTCATTTTCCAAGCCATACCGCTTGTCGTACAAGCCCCCGAGAGATTTCCATCACTATCAATAGCAAGCATGCTGATGGTGTCGTGGTTTTCGATATTGATGATAGGCTTGTATTGCGATGTGGTGCGCCATTCGGCGTAGGCCTGCGTGGCTTTTTCGGTCAGGAGGCTTTCTTTTTGGAAACCTTCGGCAATAGCAAAAGCCTCGGCTCCGTCGCCGGCAAGCATCACATGGGGTGTATTTTCCATGATTTTACGGGCTATGGCTATCGGGTGTTTGAAGTTTTGGATATATGCCACCGCGCCGCAATTGTTGTTACTGTCCATGATGCAGGCGTCGAGCGTTACGTTGCCTTCGCGGTCGGGGAAGCCGCCGTAGCCCACGCTTGTTACTTCGGGGTCGGCTTCGGCGACCATGACGCCTTGTTCTACGGCATCAAGCGATGAGCCGTTTGCCGAAAGGATTTTCCAAGCCGCTTCATTGGCAGCGATTCCGTGGTTCCAAGTGCTGATGACAATGGGTTTGGTGGAAATTTCATTGTTTTTTTGGACAGCCGTATTGGATTGGCAAGCGACGAACAGGCATAAACTTGCCCATAAAAATAATTTCATGATTTGTTTTTGATACGGTTGATGAATAGTTCTGTTTCTTTCGAAAAAATAGCGATTGGCAACGGATGTGCTAATTTGTTGATAAGATGTATTTCGGTGTTTTGCGAAGGCGTAAGGTCGGACAAAATAAGGTCAAGCGTTGTTTGCGGGGGCAGTACTTCGTCTTGCAACCCGATGACAATCTGCATATAAGCATCATACAAAATATCGAAATCCGTAGGGACAGGCATCTGCGAACGGAAACTGATAGCGGGATTGAAAAGTAAGCAAGGCTTGTGCAGCGTTTGCGCCAAATAGTACCCGACCAATCCGCCGGCACTTGAGCCGATAATGGCATCAATATCGTGATGATCATTGGCCAACTGTTCGAATAATCCGGGGGTGTTGGCGTAGTCAAGTGTAGGTCCTAAAACGGTTCCGTAACGGCTGAGAACTTCGCGTCGGTCGTCTTGCAAGAGGCTGTCCAATCCGTGCAGATAGAGAATTTTCATATTCTGATAAAAAGAAATTTCCGCTAAGGTACGGATTTTTTATTTTTATTTTGGCGAATTGCTTCGGAATTTCCGGTAAAAAAATCTGCCGAAATATAAAAGGCTGAGTAAAAGCCAACCAATCCACAGATAATTTTCTCGTTTGGAGAAATAAAACAATCCGCTTAGGAGTAAATTAGCAAAGCCGTATAGTATCTCTTTTTTAGGTGTATTTGCCATAATTTGTCAGCTATACGAATGGAATATTTTATGCTTTATTTTTACCCTTATAGTTGCTTTATCCTTGGCGAAAATCAGATTCCTTCGGCTGTTTTTTGTAGTTGTTTCCGGTTTGTAATCCGGATGCGTTTACCATGCGTTTCTATCCATTCGTTTTTATTAAAATCGGAAAGCATACGGATGAGCGATTCGGTGGCAGAGCCTACCATGTTGCCTATTTCTTCGCGTGAGAGTTGTATATTGATGTGTCCTTCGGTGTCTTTTCCGAAGGTGTCTTCCAAGAAAAGAAGTGAGTTTGCAAGGCGTTGTTTTACCGTTTTTTGGGCAAGGTCAACGATGGTGTCATCGGCTTTTTTGAGTTCGTTGCAGACGTCTTTGATGATGTCGGCAGAAAAATTTGGATTGGAGGCAAATGAGTGCAATATTTCTTCTTTTGGGATAAAACACGCCTCTATGTCGGTTAGCGCCGTTGCGCTGAGATTAACGGCTTGTTGCCCGATGACACTACGCTGCCCGAGGATATCGCCTTTGACTACAAAACGCACGATTTGGCTTTTGCCGTTGACGCTTAATTTTGAAAGTTTGCACACGCCGCGGTGGATGCAATATACGCCCGAAAGTAGCTCGCCTTCTTCAAAAATAATGTCGCCTTTTTTGATATGAACCGTAGTCTTGCGTTCGGATATGGATTTTAATTCATCCGTACCCAATGATTTCAGCATAGAATGCTTCCAGTTCGAGCAATGTTCGCATTTAGAGTTGTTTGTCATTCAGCCAATTGTATTATCTTTGCAAAGGTAAAAAAATAAATGATATTTGTCATGCCGTAGGTGCAAATCATTATCGAAATTTGTACTTTTTATATAACTCTGATAGCCGGATGTTTTTTTCGGCTGTTGCCATTTTAAAAATAGATGTAAATACATGAATGCTACTTGCTACCATTGTGGAAATGAATGTGATGACGAACGATTGGTGTACGATGAAAAATCTTTTTGCTGCTTGGGCTGTAAGACGGTGTATGAAATCTTGACGGATAATGACATGGCGTCGTACTACGAGATTGCCCAAACGCCGGGGGCTCGCCCGGAGCAACTAAATGGTAAATACAGCTTTTTGGACAATCAAAAAATCGTGGAGAAACTACTCGACTTCGATGATGGACATACGCAAATAGTTACGCTTTATATTCCTCATATCCATTGCAGCTCGTGCATTTGGGTGTTGGAAAATTTAGGCAAATTGCACCAAGGCGTAGGCGTATCACTGGTCGATTTCCCTAAAAAAACCGTCCGGATTACGTACAAATCCGACCGGTTGTCGCTCAAAGAATTGGTGCTTTTACTCTCACATATCGGCTATTCGCCTTACATCAGTTTGGACGATTATCAAAAAAAAACAAGCTACAAAAACCGTGAAATATACTACAAACTCGGTGTCGCTTCGTTTGCTTTTGGCAATGTGATGTTGCTTTCGTTTCCCGAATATTTCGAGACGGACGAGTTTTGGATAGAGCAATACAAAGTTTTTTTCCGTTGGCTGATGTTTGCCCTCTCGCTTCCGGTGGTATTTTATGCGGCGGATGGTTATTTCATATCGGCTTACAAAGGGCTCCGCTCCCGTTTTTTGAATATTGACATCCCTATAGCATTGGGTATTTTGGCGTTGTTTTTACGCAGTACCTATGATATCATAACCGACTCAGGATCAGGATTTTTCGACAGCCTCACAGGATTGTTGTTTTTCCTTCTGTTAGGGAAATTTTTCCAGCAGAAAACCTACAATTTTTTATCGTTTGAACGAGATTACAAAAGCTATTTCCCCATTGGGGTTACCAAAGTAAAGAATGACGGAAGCGAAGAAAGCGTGCAAGTGTATGACATCGTACAAGGCGACCGATTGCTCATTCGCAATCAAGAACTTATCCCCGTAGATGCGATACTGATAAATGGTGACGGACATATTGATTACAGTTTTGTAACAGGCGAAGCCGACCCCGTAGAGAAGCACAGTGGTGACAAACTGTTTGCAGGCGGAAAGCAGACGCGCGGCGCCATCGAAGTGGAAGCTCTCAAAAGTGTTTCACAGAGTTATCTCACGCAGTTGTGGGCGAATGATGTTTTCGGGAAAAACAAAGCAGACCGTTTTCAAACCTTGACCGACCGCGTAAGCCACTATTTTACACCTATCATATTGGCAATTGCGATAATAGCTACCGTGGTGTGGTATTTCATCGAGCCGTCCATGGCGCTCAATGTGTTTACCGCAGTACTTATCATCGCTTGTCCGTGTGCGTTGGCCATGTCAGCCCCCTTTACATTGGGCAACGTACTTCGGATATTTGGCAGGCAAAAATTGTATCTCAAAAACAGTAAAGTCATCGAGCAAATGGCAAAAATCGACACTCTTATTTTCGACAAAACAGGAACGATTACCACCGCCAACAAAGCCTCCATAGAATACGAAGGCAAGCCGATGACTGATGACGAAAAGCGATTCCTGAAAAATGCTCTTCGCAACTCAAACCATCCGCTAAGCCGGCAATTGTACAGCTACATGGACGAAGCAAAGCAACTCCAATTAGACCATTTTGAAGAACAAACAGGCAGAGGGATTGTAGCACAATCGGCTATCGGCTCTGTACGCATCGGTTCCGCTTCTTTCGTAGGAAAAAACATAGAGGCACAACATCTTAAAACAAGTGTACACATTTCGTTTAACGATGTCTACAAAGGAAACTTCACATTTCACAACGCTTACCGAGAAGGAATGAAAACACTATTCGATACACTTTCCAAGAATTATGACATTGCTGTCCTCTCGGGCGACAACGAAAGTGAGAAACAAACATTGGAGCAGATGCTTCCCCAAAAATCGGTGCTGATGTTCAACCAAAAACCCAATGACAAGCTACTGTATATAAAAGAGTTGCAAAACCAAGGGAAGTCCGTGATGATGATAGGCGACGGGCTCAATGATGCAGGGGCTTTACAGCAGAGCCAAGTAGGAATTGCCCTTTCGGAGAATGTCAATGTATTTTCGCCGGCTTGTGACGGCATTATGGATGCAGGCAGATTGCGATTACTTTCCAACTATTTACGGCTTTCGAAGTTGTCCGTTAGGATTATTATGATTAGCTTTGTACTGTCATTTTTGTACAATGTGATAGGATTGTCATTCGCCGTTACGGGCAATTTGTCACCTATAGTAGCCGCTATATTGATGCCTGTAAGCTCTATTAGCGTGGTCGTGTTCACAACGATTACCACGAATCTGATGGCCAAACGGATACGCGTATAACCTATAATGAATATATTTAACGAAAGTAGATTATGAATACTGACTTTTGTCATTTTTTAAACTTATCGAGATGCTTACTTTTGTCTCGATTTTTCATAAACAATTCTTAATATGAGTGTTATCTACATGTTAATAACCATCAGTATCGTGGTGGCGCTGGTTTTTTTCTTTCTGTTTATCAAGGCAGTAAGAAGCGGACAGTACGATGACAGCCATACGCCTGCGGTGCGTATGCTTTTTGAAGATGAACTTGTTAAAGAAGAAGAAACCAAGGATCTCAACAGTGAAACCACTAAATAATTATATATAAATATGGATAAGCAACAATTTTACTACGACAACAGAATTGTACGGAAATTCCTCTTCGCAACGCTTCTATGGGGTGTGGTAGGGATGTTGGTAGGGCTGATACTCGCCTTCCTCTTTCTATTTCCGGGACTGACACAAGAAATACCGTTTTTGAGTTTCGGTCGCATACGCCCACTGCATACCAATGCGGTAATTTTTGCCTTTGTGGGGAATGCTATTTTTGCAGGCGTTTATTACTCGATGCAACGTCTTCTCAAAGCACGTATGTACAGCGATTTTCTCAGTAATTTGAATTTCTGGGGATGGCAGCTTATCATTGTCGCAGCGGCAATCACTTTACCACTCGGGCTTACTACTTCCAAAGAATATGCCGAGCTCGAATGGCCTATTGATATTGCCGTAGCAGTGATATGGCTGGCATTCGGGGCTAACATGATTGGTACCATCCTTAAGAGAAGGCAGCGGCATATTTATGTAGCTATTTGGTTTTACTTAGCCACCTTTGTTACGGTAACGGTACTTTACGTTTTCAACAACTTAGAGTTGCCTGTAACCATGTGGAAAAGTTACTCGGTCTATGCCGGTGTGCAAGATGCCTTGGTACAGTGGTGGTACGGACACAATGCGGTTGCATTCTTTTTGACGACACCATTTTTAGGTTTGATGTATTACTTCGTGCCTAAAGCGGCAAATCGTCCTGTGTATTCATACCGCCTTTCTATCGTCCACTTCTGGAGTTTGATTTTCATCTATATCTGGGCAGGGCCTCACCACTTATTGTACAGCGCGCTTCCCGATTGGGCTCAGAACCTGGGGGTCGTATTCTCAGTAATGCTTATCGCACCGTCATGGGGAGGTATGATTAACGGATTGCTCACGCTTCGTGGAGCTTGGGATAAAGTACGCGAAAATCCGGTACTTAAATTCATGGTTGTAGCAATCACAGGCTACGGTATGGCGACTTTTGAAGGCCCGATGCTTTCACTCAAAAACGTAAATGCCATTGCCCACTTTACCGATTGGATTATTGCTCACGTACACGTAGGAGCGTTGGCATGGAACGGATTCATGACGTTCGGTATGATATACTACCTCGTTCCTAAAATGTGGAAAACCAAATTGTATTCTGTCAAACTTGCCAACTTCCATTTCTGGATAGGCACATTGGGTATCGTTTTGTATGCGTTACCATTATACGTAGCTGGTTTCATGCAGGCTTCTATGTGGAAACAATTTAATCCTGATGGTACACTTGTATACGGTAACTTCCTCGAAACGGTTACCGAAATGATACCCATGTACTGGATGCGTGCTATCGGCGGTACATTATTCTTCATCGGAGTATTGGTAGGCGTTTATAACGTCATCAAAACGCTTGCACCAGCCAACAAGCTTCAAGACGAACTGGCAGAAGCGCCTGCACTTACACGCATTACCAAAGGACGTATGAAAGGCGAAGGATTCCACACATGGCTTGAGCGTCGCCCTGTACAAATGACTCTTTTGGCTACCGTAGCCATCCTTATCGGGGGGATTATACAAATAGTTCCTACTATATTCGTAAAGTCGAATATCCCGACTATCAGTACCGTGAAGCCTTACACACCGCTCGAACTTCAAGGTCGTGACCTTTATATCCGCGAAGGCTGTGTAGGCTGTCACTCACAAATGGTGCGTCCGTTCCGCAGTGAAGTAGAACGCTACGGCGAATATTCCAAAGCAGGCGAATTTATATACGACCGTCCGTTCTTATGGGGAAGTCGCCGCACAGGTCCTGATTTGCTCCGTATCGGCGGTAAATATTCCGACAACTGGCATTTCAACCACATGTACGACCCACAAAGTACATCACCGGGAAGTATCATGCCTGCGTATCCTTGGCTGACTCGCAACAAAGATGACCGCGACGATATCCAAGCAAAAATGCGTACATTGGCAAAACTCGGAGTGCCTTATACAGAGGAAGATGTTGAAAATGCGTACGCATCAATAGAAACTCAAGCATCGCAAATAGAAAAAAATCTATATAACGACCCCGACTTCGTTACCCAATACGAAGCTGCCAAAGCAAGAGCCGCAGAACAAGGAAGAGAATTTATCCCGATGAAAGACCGCGAAATCGTATCGCTCATCGCTTACCTGCAACGTCTTGGTACGGATATTAAAATAAAAACAGCTAACGCAGAATAATATGCTAAAGTTTGTAAAAGACCACATGGCGACCATTGATGGGATTGAGATATATCCCATCATATCGCTACTTATCTTTTTCTTTTTCTTTGTAGCCCTTTTTTGGTGGGTCTTCGGATACAAAAAAGAGCACATCAAGGAGCTGAATGAGATACCTTTTGACAACGATAACGAAAATAACAACACCTTATCATGAGAAATTATACATCATTTTTGCGGGTTGCCGTCATCGTGGGATTGGCAGCACTCGCAGCCGAATTTTTTCTTGGCACAAGCGAGAAGCCGGCAATCGTAACCTACCCCGAAATTCCTGTATTCTTGGTATTTCTTACCATTGTATTAGTAATTGTCGAGGTGATGCTTGGGTCGCTTCGTACGTTGGCCGAATCTATTATGACCAAAGAACAAGCCGAAAAATATCAATTAGCTTCCGAAAATAATTGGTTTAAAAGAACCTACCAAAAGTTACTTGACCAAAAGCCTATCGAAAAAGAAAGCGATATCGTACTTGACCACAATTACGATGGCATCCGTGAGCTGGACAATACGCTGCCACCATGGTGGCTGTATCTTTTCTACGGAACGATTATTTTCTCCGGAATATACTTGGTGCGCTACCACATGCTTGGTGCTGATAACCAAACCCAAGAGTTTGACAAGGAAATGGCATTGGCGCAAGCTCAGATAGAAGAGTACAAGAAAAATGCTCCTGACTTGCTTAGTGCGGATAACGTAGTGTTGCTTACCGATGCGGCAGACCTCTCCGCAGGAAAAGTGGTTTTTGAAATGAACTGCGTAGCCTGCCACATGGCAGACGGCGGCGGCGGTATCGGGCCTAACCTAACGGACGACTATTGGATATTGGGCGGAAGCGTGAAAGATATTTTCCACACCATATCGGAAGGAGGACGCGAAGGAAAAGGAATGGTGCCTTGGAAATCGGTACTCAAACCAACCGAAATAGCACAAGTAACAAGCTATATCAAAACACTGCAAGGCACCACACCCGCCAATCCTAAAGAAGCAGAAGGCGACTTATGGGTAGACGAAGATGATGCCTCGCCTCAAGCAGAAACAGCTGCTGAAACTACAGAACCCGCCACAGCGGAATAGACTGTATTTGCATCACATTGTAGAGGTTGCTCGAGTTTTCGGTTGTGTAACGGATGTTACTTTGCGATACGGAACTTTGAGCAACCTTTACTGCTTAAAACTAAAAACACACATTATGGCAGAGCAAGGACAAGAAGTCTTTAGGGACTCTATCGGTACTATCGACAAAGAAGGAAAACGGGCGTGGGTGTACCCCAAAAAACCCGTAGGGAGATTCTACAATTACCGCAAGTACGTGAGTTATGCACTGTTACTTTTTCTGATTGTATCTCCATTTATTAAAATTAACGGCAACCAATTCTTGATGTTCAACGTGATGGAGCGCCGCTTTAATATTTTCGGGCTTCCGTTTTGGCCACAAGACTTTTATCTTTTTGTTGTCTCGATGATTGTCGGAGTGGTATTCATTACGCTTTTTACGGTAGCATTTGGACGCATTTTCTGCGGTTGGATATGCCCGCAAACTATTTTTATGGAAATGGTATTCCGCCGTATCGAATACTGGATAGAAGGTGATAGAGGTTCACAAATCCGACTGAACAAACAACAATGGAACGCTGAAAAAATCCGTAAAAAAGTATCAAAATGGATATTGTTTTTCCTGATTTCGTTTTTTATTTCCAATGTTTTCTTAGCGTATATCATCGGTAGTGACCAACTGTTGCGGTACATTACCGAAGGTCCTTTACAAAACCTCAATACGTTTGTGGCATTGCTTATTTTTACGGGCGTATTTTATTTTGTTTTCGGATGGTTTCGTGAGCAAGTCTGCATCATCGCTTGTCCTTACGGGCGGTTGCAAGGCGTATTGCTTGATAATCAATCCATTGTAGTAGCGTACGATTACAAACGAGGCGAAGCGGACAACGGACGGAAAAAATTCCGCAAAGGCGAAGACCGCACCGCTTTGGGGCATGGCGACTGTATCGACTGTATGCAGTGCGTACACGTTTGTCCCACAGGGATTGACATCCGCAACGGTACACAGCTTGAGTGCGTGAACTGTACGGCGTGCATTGATGCTTGCGACGAAATCATGGACAAGGTAGGATTCGAGCGGGGACTTATCCGCTACGCAAGCGAACAAAATATCGCCGAAAATGCACCGTTTCGGTACAATCTGCGGATGAAAGGCTATACGGCGGTATTGGTATTGCTCATCGGTGTCCTTATCGGAATGCTTTTCATGCGATCGGATGTGCAGGCGACCGTCTTGCGATTGCCGGGGCAGCTCTACCAGCACGAAGAAAATGGCATCATTAGCAATATTTATACCTACAAAATCATCAATAAAACGACCAAAGATTTCACCAATGTATCCATAAAAGTGGTCAATCCGATTACGGCAGAAGTACTCTTGGTCGCCAAAGATACGATATGGATTCCCAAGCAGGGGATGGCGCAAGGAACGCTTTTCATCAAAGCGAAAGAAGCCGCCCTCGAAGACGAAAAAACCAATATGCTACTCGAAATATATAGCAATGAGGAGAAAATAGAAAGTACCAAAACGACTTTCTTGGGGCCTCGTACATTTAATTAACGTGAGTTCGATGTAACAAGTTGTTGAATATTAGTATTTTATTTTCGCAGGAGCCCTCACCCCCAACCCCTCTCCCTTATGTGAGCGAAAGCGAGGAAGTGTTAGGGGTTGGGGGTGAGGGAAATTAAAGCATTGATTTACAATGTTTTCTTATATCGAACTCACGTTAATTAATTATTTTGAGATTAGACAGAGCATCCGAAGCATGACCTCCTAAAGCGGAAGTTATATTTCGGATGTTTTTTTGTTTTTTTTGATGCTTTCGTAAAAATCACATCATCGGCAGTGTTAAAGAAATTAATCCTGTAATAATATTGACTACCTTTGTCATTCATTTAAAATACAAACCAACTATGCAGCAATTTTTATCCGACCGCATCATCAATATGGCTACTTCTGCCACTTTGGCAATGGCGGCAAAAACGCGCGAACTCAAATCGCAAGGCAAAGATATTATCGGACTCAGTTTGGGCGAACCCGATTTTAACATCCCCGATTTCATTAAAGAAGCCGCTATCGAGGCAATTCATCAAAATTACAGCAAATACTCACCGGTAGACGGCTACGGAGACCTCAAAGAAGCGATTTGCGAAAAATTCAAAAGAGATAATAATTTAACATATAAGCCTTCGCAAATAACCGTTGCCACAGGAGCCAAACAATGCCTTGCCAACGTAGCTTTAGTGATGATTAACGCCGGTGATGAAGTGATTCTGCCCGCACCGTACTGGGTAAGTTACAGCGACATCGTGAAGATTGCCGAAGGCGTTCCTGTGGAAGTGCCGACAACCATTGACAATGATTTTAAAATGACCCCCGAACAGCTCGAAGCCGCCATCACACCCAAGACCAAAATGCTGTGGTTCAGTTCGCCATGCAACCCGAGCGGTTCGGTGTACAGCCGTGAAGAACTTGAAGGACTGGCAAAAGTATTACGCAAGCACCCGAATATTTTCATTGTTTCGGACGAAATTTACGAGCATATCAACTTTGCCGGCGGACACGTGAGCATTGCCGAAATCGACGGAATGTACGACCGCACCATCACGGTCAACGGTGTGTCAAAAGCCTTCGCGATGACAGGCTGGCGCATCGGTTACATCGGTGCTCCCGAGTGGATTACCAAAGCCTGTACCAAAATGCAAGGGCAGATTACCAGTGGTGCCAACTCAATAGCACAACGGGCGACCATTGCCGCCGTAAAAGCTCCCGTGAGCAAAATCCGATTTATGATTGACGAATTCAAAAAACGCCGTGATATCGTGTTGGAGCTGCTCTCGCAAATCGAAGGATTTAAAGTGAACGTCCCTGAAGGAGCGTTCTACGTTTTCCCCGATATTTCGTATTTCTTCGGGAAAACATTGCGTGGTAAAACCATACAGACCGCTTCCGATTTCTCACTTTACCTGCTTGAAGAAGCCGGCGTTGCCACCGTTACTGGCGAAGCTTTCGGTGATGACAAATGCATCCGTATATCGTATGCCGCTTCGGAAGCCGAACTCCGAGAAGCTATCAAACGCATCAAAGAATCACTCCAATAATGGTCTGATAATCAAAAAAATCCCTTATGATAATTTTTGCATAAGGGATTTTTTTGATGTGTTTGTCTGTATATTGCCGAAAGGTTTACCGGAGTTTTACGTCTACCACTTCTCCGTTTTTCTTGATTTCTATAAATTTTTCCAACAAATCCGAAAAATTTTCGCTGTAAAGCGTTGGCTGGTAGTAATCGACTCTTCCTCCGTAGCTGCCGTAGCCGCTTCCCGTGTAGCGGTTGTAGCTCTTGGTTTTGGTATAACCGAGCGTGGCATAGATGTAGTACTTGCCCGGAAGCATTTCGGGAAAGGTAAATTCACCATCACTATTGGTAATTGCCTCTAAACGAAGGATGTATGCTTTTTCGTCCATATAAACAAACCTGTTTTTCTTAGGGTTGTTGTACTTTTTATCTTTCCATAGTTTGTAATATTCTTCGAAGTAAGGAGTTACGGGAAATAGGACGACCGTAATCTTGTTGCCTTTTATTTTATTGCCGGTTTTGATTCCGTAGCCGTTTTTTAAGCGGGTAAACGCCACACCTTTCAGTGTCGATTTTCCTAACGCCAAAGCATTGCGGGTCGCAACCGAATCAAAAGGAGTTGACGGATACGTGATTTTACTTTGAGCTTTTAATTTTTCCGATTTTTCGGGCTCTACATACTGTGCATGAAGTTGTAAAGTGCAGAATGCCAAAGCAATAATTGTTAGTATAATGGTTTTCATCGTAATTTTTATTTGTCTTATAATTCTTTCCGATACGTTACCCGATGGGCAAAATCAACAGGTTTGAAATTTTTCCAAAGCTGTTGTATGGCGAGATTGTCCTCTAATTCCGGTGTTGAAATACATTTTAGGATGCCGTCGCGTTTGAAAGTTGGGTAGTAATAATCAAACAATAAAGCCGGAACGCCCTTGCTCTGGTATTCGGGCGAAACCCCGATGAGGTAAAACTCAACCGTATCATTTTTCTTCCTCGCATTGAGCAAATGCCAAAATCCGAAAGGGAAAAGTTTGCCATTCGCTTTCTGTAAAGCCTTTGAAAATGAAGGAAGTACGATGGCAAAGCAAACTATTTTTCCTTCCGCATCGGCAATAAAACGGACGTATTCAGGATTGACGAACGGGATGTATTTTTTCTTAAAAAAATCAATTTGCCGTTTTGTGATAGGTACAAACGAAGCCAGCGAAGCATACGATTTGTTGAACAACGCAAACATTTCGTCCACATGCGGGAGAATATCTTTGGTGGTTTTGGTGTCCAGCATTTTCACACCATAGCGTTTGCGTACTGCTTCGGCAGTGCGGTGGAATACTTCGTAATTGACGTTTTCTACCAAAAAATACGTTTCCACGTAGCCTTTTTCTTTGCTCATTCCGAGTTTTTTCAGGTGTTTGTTATAATACGGATGGCTGTACCAGGTCATCATATTCCCGATGTGGTCATAGCCGTCGGTCAGCACGCCCACTTTGTCCATATTTGAAAATCCGATAGGACCTTCCATATAATCCAATCCATGTTCGCGACCTATTTCGGCAACTTTGGCAAGTAAGGCTTTGGTTACCTCAATATCATCCACCATATCAAGCCAGCCGAAACGGATTTTTCTCGTTTTCGGGTCGTTCAAATCGTGTTTGTTGATGATAGCTGCGATACGCCCTACAGGTTTATTGCCATTGAAAGCCATATACAGAAATGCATCGGCATTGTCAAAAACAGGATTTTTTGTTTTGTCGAACGAAGCCGCTTCTTCGTCAATAATAGGCGGCACCCAATACGGATGGTTTTTGTAGAGCGAAAAAGGAAATTTTACAAAATCTCTGATTTCCTTTTTGGAATGCATTTCTTTGATTGTAATCATTTTTGTTTTTTATTTGAATGGCTTTGCTGTTTGAAGAATTTGATGTGGTTTGATTGGCTTCGCC
>JAUNTM010000168.1 GCA_030538675.1 Capnocytophaga sp. | reverse complement strand
GTGGTACGTACCGCAACTTGACAGCATTGTCAAAGTTAAAAAAAGGAAATATATGAGGAAGGGTTTAGGCATAAACTATTTTTCTGCAAATATAGCGTATAAATAACAAAAATTGGTTGGATTTTGTATTTCACTAAAAATAGGAAATAATTCTACTCTGAAAATAATATTCAGTGCAAAACGCTTTTTATATCGTTGCAAGAGTGGGTGTGGCAAGCTCTACTTGCGATTGTACGAGCTGATGATAACGCCTCTCTAATTTCATTAGCGAATCGTGGTTTCCGATTTCGGCTATTTGTCCGTCTTGGAGTACGATGATTTGGTCGGCTTTGCGTATGGTGCTTAGTCGGTGGGCTATCACGACAACGGTTTTTCCTGAAAAAATACCATCAAGAGCCGAAACTATTTTTTGTTCGTTGAGTGTGTCAAGAGCGTTGGTAGCTTCATCAAAAAACAAATAATCGGGATTTTTATACAATGCCCTTGCGATGAGAATCCGCTGTTTTTGTCCGCCGCTGAGTCCTCTGCCTTGTTCGCCCATCATCGTATCATAGCCTTTGGGCAGTCGCTCTATTTCGGCAGCGATATTCGCTACATCAAGGGCTTTTCCTAAGCGTTCATAATCAATTTTTTCATCATCGAGGACGATGTTGTTTAATATGGTATCGTTAAATATTTTACCGTCTTGCATCACGGCACCGCAACGGTTACGCCACTCTCGCAGGCTGACGTTATTGATGTTCATTCCGCCGATAAGGATTTCACCATACGAAGGTTGGTACAGTCGCAAGATGAGTTTGAGTAAAGTAGATTTACCACTACCGCTATCGCCTACAATAGCGGTTACTTTTCCTTCGGGAATGGTCAGGCTGATGTTCCGTAATACAAGATTGGAATGTGGCGTATATTGGAAAGCGACATTGTTAAACGTGATGTCCTTACTACCGGGCAAATCCAATGAATTATTGCCTACGTCTTCGCTTTCGTTTTTAAGTTGGTGTATTTCGTTCAATCGTAAAAAGCTGATTTTGGCAAATTGGTAAGATACGATGAACTGGATAAACTGCACTACGGGAGCATTAAGCATCCCGATGATGAATTGGGTGGAAATCATCACCCCGAAAGTCATTTCGCCATTGATGACCGCAATGGCACAATAGAAAACGATACCGAGATTTTTCATGTTGTCAATGAACTGTGCACCAAGATTTTGAGCATTGGTTACGTTCATCACACGGACGTTTACTTTATACAATTGTGCCTGTATATTTTCCCATTTCCAGCGTTTGGAACGCTCGTAATTGTTGATTTTGATGTCTTGAATGCCCGATATGGTTTCCACCCAGTAGCTTTGGTTTTTTGATACGAGGTCAAAATATTCCCAATCGAGTTTTTTGCGGATGCGAAGGAACAGCATCACCCAGACCACGTAAAGAATGCTTCCGCCCAAGAAAATATAGAAAATAACCGTATTGTACACCCACAAAATGATGCCGAATACAACGAAACTGAGCGTAGAAAAAGCCATATTGAGCGAATTGTTCATAATGAAACTGCGGATGCGTTCGTGGTCATTGGCACGTTGCAATATGTCGCCCGTCATCTTGTTTTCAAAAAAGGTAATAGGCAGCATCATCAGCTTGATGAGATAATCGGAAATAAGGGCGATGTTGACCCTTGCTGTGATGTGGAGCAATATCCAGTCGCGGACTAAGTTAGAGAGTAACAGGCTGACATAAATGGCGGCGTTGGCAGCAAGTACGATATAAATAAAATCGACATCACGGCTCTGTATGCCTACATCGATGACGGCTTTGGAAATGAACGGCAACAGTGCCTGCAACACGGTAGCGATGAGCATAACGGCTATCAGGTTGTAAAAACTCTTGGAATACGGGCGGAAATAACCGATAAAATTTTCAAAAGTTTTCATCCGCTCAATGTGTTCCCCTTCCCGACGTTCGTAGAAAACCGATTGGGGCTCGAGTATTACAAGCAGTCCTTTGCCGTTTTCGGGGTTGAGCCATTTCGTTTCAAACTCTTCCCGCGCGTACGAAACCAAGCCTTTGGCAGGGTCGGATACGTATATTTTCTGTTTTTTAGGATTT